>CAZQIC010000031.1:0-38934 GCA_964593555.1 uncultured Bacteroidia bacterium
TAATCAATGGAGTTGAAATTGGTGGAGGTTCTATCCGTATTCACGATAAAAATTTGCAAGCAAAAATGTTTAGCTTACTAGGTTTCAGCAAAGAAGATGCACAAGCGCAGTTTGGATTCCTGATGAATGCATTTGAGTTTGGTGCGCCTCCACATGGCGGACTAGCTTTTGGATTTGATCGATTGTGCTCTTTATTTGGTGGTGCCGATGGGATTCGTGATTTTATCGCTTTCCCTAAAAATAATTCAGGTAGAGATGTAATGATTGAATCGCCATCAGCAATCGCACAGGCGCAGTTGGATGAGTTGATGATTGGATTGAAGAAATAGAACGGTTATAACAAATTATAAAAATGAAAATGTCTAAACGTAATTTGTTGTTGCTTGTATGTTTTATTGTTTTAAAAAAAACAATAATAGCACAGATAACACTATTAGGAACTTCTGTTCAAAGTAATTCTGTAAGCATCCCTACAGCTGCTTTTGGTTCCGTATTCGGGTGTTCAGTAGATAGCATTAATCACATTACTCGCCAATTTGATCTTCCTGGTTTTAATGGAGCAAAACCAGTTGATATGGATTTGATGGAAGCAGCGGATGGACGTTTGTATGGTTTCACACAGGAAGGCAAAAGTATTTTTTCCATTGATACAGCAACAGGCAATTACAGGCTCGAATCGTTATTCCCTTCCTTTATTGAGTTTCCTTCTGGAGCATTGGTTCAGGGAACGAATGGTAAATTGTATGGTGTGAGTGTCCAGGGTGGTGCGTATATGAATGGCGTTTTATATGAATATGATATAGCTCTTAAAACATTTCTGAAAAAAATAGATTTTGTAAACAAGCCAAATGGTTCGCCAATTTTGGCTAGTGATGGCAAATTATATGGTGTAACAAATGCAATGTATCGTTACGATCCTATAGCAAATAGTTATGAGGATAATTATGGGAATACGGGAACAGCAACGGGATACTTGTTGGAAGCAAGTGACGGAAAAATATATGGAGTTGCCAAAGGCTCTGGTTTCACACCTATTGGCTGGATTTTTGCGTATGATCCTGCAACAAATCTTGCAACTACTGTATTTACTTTTCCACGAAAAACACTTTTTTCTTTTTGTAATGGATTAATGCAAGCGTCAAATGGAAAATTATATGGACTTGTATGGAAAGGTCCTATAACGGCTAGTACCGGATCAATTTTTGAATACAACCCAATTTCTGGAGCCTTTTCATTTGATTATGATTTTGACAGCGACATTACGCGTGGCGGAGAGCCAATGGGACGAATGATCCAGACTAGTAATGGAAAGTTGTATGGCACAACAAGCAATTTTGCACTCGACTATAAAGGCTCCATATTTGAATTTGATGTAACATCTCTTGCATGTACCAAAGTATTGGATTTAGGTGTAGGATATATTGATAATTCAGGATGGGGATCACGATCTGGATTGTTGCTTGCTTCTAATGGTCAATGCTATGGCGCTACACGAAGTGGCGGTATTGTGGGGGTAGGAGAAGTTTTTAAATTTAATCCTCTTACTGCTACAAAAATAAGTGCGTTTAGTTTTGGCTGGGCAGAAAATGGTGCTAATCCTTATGGCGGATTAACCAAGGCTTCTACTGGACAAATATACGGTTGCGCAATTGAAGGAGGAGTGTCAAATGAAGGCGTTATTTATGAATATGAACCAATAACAAATGCGTATACCAAAAAAATTGATTTTCAAAGTTATAATCTTCGTTCACCTTCATCAAGGTTGACAGAAATGCCAGATGGTACTTTTTACGGATTTGCTATATATGATTCTCTTTCTTCAGGCTTTTATAATGTATCTGCTATTTATCAGTGGGATCCTATGCCTAATATAGTTACAAAAAAATATGTTTTTTCTGGAGCATTAAATGGTCTTGCTTTGAGTTCGAATTTGCTTTTTGCAAGTGATGGATTGTTATATGGGCACGCAGTAAAATATCCTGCTGCTGGTCCTAGTACAATTGTGCTGTATTCATTTGACCCAGTTACAAATCTTTGCAACTTGTTATATGATTATGGTAGTGCAAGCAATAACATGACTCCGGTAGGAAATCTTACTCAGGCTAGTAATGGAAAAATTTATGGAGCCATTTATGGAAATTGTTCAACCATTTTTGGTCGCCTTTTCGAATATGATATTACAACAGGAATTTTAATAGACAAATATATTTTTGATGGCACATTATTAGGTAAATGTCCTGGAGGTGGAGTAATCGAAGTTGCTCCAGGCAAACTTATTGGATTGGTGACTACAGGTACTAATGCATCAATACCTGAATTTAATGGACAGCTTTATGAATATGATTACACAACAAGTATGTGCACAATGCTTTTTCAATTCATAAGAACGTCACATGGCTATTATCCTATTGGTGATCTTATGATCGGAAGTAATGGCAAGTTGTATGGAATGACAAGAAACGGAAAAATTACTCTTAACGGTACTGTCTTCGAATACGATCTTGCTACAGATTCATTGCGCTCGCTTTTAGAAATGGATGAAGTGAATCGTATTGCCGCATCACCTCCATTGTATTCTTTAATAGAAATTTCATCTCCATTACCTCCTATTCTTAATCATACAAACACAAGCGTATTAGCTTGTAATTTATCCCCAGTTAACATTTCGGTTTCAATTGGTGGAACAGGTCCATTTACCTATCAATGGCAGATTGATCAAGGAAGTGGTTGGAACAATGTTACTAGTTCAGCATATTATTCTGGGGTAAATAGTTTATCATTGACAATAGGTAGTGTTGTAACAGCAATGGATTCTGTTTATTACAGATGCATTGTAACTTCTGCATTTGGTGCAGATACTTCTGGCACCACACAATTATTTGTAAACCCAATTGGAGTGCCTTTCGTTTCGGGACCGGCTGTAATTTGTGCAGGATATACAGCTACATTAAGTACTCCAAGTTCTTCTGGTTTATATTATTCATGGATGTATCCAGGTGGATTTATTCCTGGTGCAAACAATTCAACATACATTGCTACATCATCCAGCAACTATCAGGTAATTGTTTCTAATAATTCTGGTTGTGCAGATACCTCTGCAGTTTTTAATTTGAATTATGCTTTTCTACCTGCAGTTGCAATTGCTTCACCAGATGCTTCACTTTTTTGCCCTGGTGATTCAGTATTGTTTTATTCAACATACAGTGCGGCTTCTTATCAATGGTTGTTAAATGGAACAGTTGTGTCGGGAGCATCCGATTCTTCGCTTACTGCTTTTTGGGGAGGTAACTATAGTCTTGTTGCTTATGATACTTTAGGCTGTTTTGATTCTTCTTTGGTTATTAATGTAGCACTTGATTGCGACACATGGCCTGGTGATGCAAATAATGACAGTCTTGTTGATAATACTGATTTGCTTCCTATCGGTTTGCATTACGGACAAACAGGTTTAAATAGATCAACAATCAGTAATGTTTGGCAAGCATGGCCTTCAACAGATTGGGGTGTTGCTCAGTCAAATGGTCAAGATATAAAACAAGCTGATTGTAATGGTGATGGAACCATAGATGATAATGATACACTTGCAATAAATATAAATTTTAGTTTAACGCATACATTTACTCAAACATCAAACGATGTTCGAGAACTAATTCCGTCTATTTATTTTGTAACAAGTAGCAGCAGTTACTTGCCTGGTGATTGGGTGGATGCAGAACTTTGGTTGGGAACTTCTGTTGTTCCGGTTAGCAATTTGTATGGTATTGCATTTAATATTAATTATGATCCTTCACTCGTTCAAGCTGGAACCGAAAGTTTAACATATCCTTCTAGTTGGCTAGGAATACCTGGAACAAATGCAATAAAAATTTCAAAAATAGATGTTCCATCCAACACTGCTTATGGTGCGGAATCGCGTATCAATCAATTGAATGCAGATGGTTATGGTAAAATTGCCAATTTCAAATTCCAATTAAAAAATACAATTGTTTCTAGCGATTCAATGAACCTAAGTTTTTCATATTACAATGCAATTGATTCTGCTGGAAATCCCGTTTCTTTCAATGCTTCACCATTTGTAATAAATATTCCAGTTGGATTAAATGATTTTGAAATCGAAAATGGAATAAGTATTTTCCCTAATCCATACGCTACTCAAACACAAATCAGTTATGTGTTAAATAAAAAATCGGATGTCATTATTGAAGTTTATAATGCTGTGGGACAAAAGTTGGAAACACTTGTAAACGAAAATCAAATCCCAGGAGAGCATATCTATTCATATAGTGCAAAACAGAAAGGTTATGATGCAGGTGTGTATTTTGTGAAAATAAATATTGAAGGAAAAATTGCAGTGAAAAAAATTGTTGAGATAAGATAATATGGATTTTATTTTTAACAAAAAAGGCTTCTGATTTCAGAAGCTTTTTTTGTTTACCAAGTTTGAATGATATTTACACTATCACTTATTTTTGGATCTGGAAGTTCTTCTTTTGGATGAGGAAGTTCCTGAAACGATTCTACCATCTTAATAATATCTGATTCTAATTCTTCTTTGTTTTGTCCGCGAGTCCAAACTAAAATTTGGTAAAACTCATAAGGCGTTTCTATTAAGCCTAATTTATAATAAACCTCTTTGTTTTCAATTTTTCCTGTTACTTCAGCAATCAAAGCTTTATGTCCGTTTATTTCTTGTCGACCTGGAATACTTACTTTTCCATCTTTAATATTATCGGCAAAACCTTGTGAAGCAATATTGTTGAAATAAGTATCAATATCATAGTCCAAACTATAATTCTGCATTGTTTTTTTCTTCTCGTCAATCACCATTGCATAAACGTCTTTTTCAACATTCTGATATTGCATAGAAGCATCTTTATGTAAATCTGTGCAAGGCTGAAGGTAATCTGGAATATTCATTGAATACCTGTTATTCACTTTCACTTCCGTAAAAACAGTTTCGTGCTTGCAGGATGCAAACGCAAAAGGGATAATGAAAAGTAAAATAAGACGATTAGCCATTGTTTTTATTATATAAGCAAAGTACAGAAAAATTATTGTTAAATAAAAGTATTCTGAAAGATTGTTTTTATCTTAGTTTAATCATTTCTTTCCTAATATCCTCAATAGTTATAAGGGTTAGTTTGTTCATTTCATCAAATAAATCAATTAGTTCAGGCCTTTTGCTTTCTGTAGGTGCCCCAATTTCTATGGTTTCGAAAATAAATCTAAGTTCGTGTGCTCCAACCAAAGCTACTGGACTTTTCATTTTATGTGCTTGTTTACCGATTTCAGGCCAGCTTTCTTTTTTTATAAAAGTGTTTAATTCGTTCAGATAAATAGGCATTTCACTGATATAGGTTTCAAAAATTTCAATCAAAAAATCTTTGTCGCCCTCAGCTCGTTCTTTAAGCATTGTCAAATCGATCGACTTTTTACTCGTTTTAACCAGTTCTTGTGGAATGAAACGTAGTATTTTGTTTAGTAAATCGTTTGGATTAAATGGTTTTGAAATGTAATCATTCATGCCGGCTGTAATACATTTTTCTTCTTCCCCAATCAATGCGGAAGCTGTCATAGCAACAATGGGTGTGTTACAGATAGGTGCAGGCAGTTCATTCCGGATAAATTTAGTTGCTTCAATACCATCCATTTCAGGCATTGCAATGTCCATCAAAACAATGTGAAAGGGTTCGGTTTTTAATAATTCAATAGCAGCAAGAGCATCATCTGCAACACGAACATTTATATTCCATTTTTTCAACGTGAGCGTAGCCACTCTCTGATTTACTCTGTTGTCGTCCACCACAAGAATGTTTACATTCGATAGCTGAATTGATTGACCGGAAGGGGAATTTATTTTTTGCTCATAAATTGCAATTGGCTTTGTATTTGTTTTCAAAAAGTCTAAAACAAATACAAATGTAGATCCTTCGTTTATTTTACTGCTAACTGAAATGGTCCCGCCTTGTTGTTCAATAATTTGTTTCGCAATGGTGAGCCCCAATCCGGTTCCACCATACTTTCTGGTGGTAGTTGCATTCACTTGTGTAAAACTCTCAAACACTTTTTCCAGCTTATTAGCAGGAATTCCAATTCCTGTGTCTTGCACCGAAAATAATAGCCTCACTTTTTTTCCATCATCTTTCAAAAGCTTAGCATTTATTTTTACTTCTCCACGTTCGGTAAATTTGATGGCGTTTCCTGCAAGATTTAACAGTACTTGGTTTAGTCTTACAGGGTCACCTAATAAAGATTTGGGTATTTTTTCATCAATGATGGAAATCAAACGGATGTTTTTTTCAGCAGATCGATATTGTAATGAAAAAATTAGATTCTTAGATAAGTCAGAAATATTAAACGGAATGGCCTCAAACGCCATTTTTCCGGCTTTTATTTTTGAAAGGTCAAGTAAGTCATTAATAATTACTAATAAATTATTGGAAGATTCTTTAATAGCCAAAGCAAATTCTAGTTGTTCGTTTGATAATTTGCTATCCAGCAATTGTTCCGTCATTCCTATAATTCCATTCATTGGAGTTCGTATCTCGTGACTCGTATTTGCCAGAAATTGTTCCTGCATCTCTTTTGCGAGTACTGCTTCTTCTTTTGCTTTTAATATTTGTGCTTCTGCTTTTTGTTTTTCGCGGTAACGATAATAAATGATAATCAACAAAATTAAAACACCAATGATGATCAAGATTAAAAAATTTCTTTGTGTATTTTGAGTCTTTATCTTTTCTTCTTGAATCTCTGTATTTTTTCTTAAAAGTTCAATCTCTTGGTTTTGTCTTTCAAACTCAAACTCAGTTTGAAGGCGGACAATATGAATTGCGGAATTTTCATTTAAAATGCTGTCTTTATACTCGGTATATAATTTATGATACTCCAACGATTTTTTCAGATCATTTTTAGAATCATAAATTTCAGACAGGATCTCATAATTATCTCTTAGGTAGGAAATTAATCGTTGCTCTTTTGCAAGTTCGATGCTTTTGTTGATATGAAAAATGGCTTGTTCATAATTTTCCAATGTGTGATACACTTTTCCTAAAAGGCGGTGTGTGGTTTGAATCCAAGTTTTATCACGGGCATGTTCAAATTTGTGAAGCGCTTCCTCATAAAAATGAATGGCTTTAAATGGTTGATTTAATCTTTCGTAGGTTTCGCCCATATTCAAGAAATTGAGACCTTCTTGTCGAGTCAGATTGTTTTCGCGTGATAATTTCAATCCTTTCAGTGAGTTATCAAGCGAATAGAATAAATGACTTTTGTTTTTTGTTTTGGAACCCAATAGATTGTAGGAATCTGCCATGTTTGCATATGAATTAATGATTTTCTTTTTGTCATTAATTTTAACTGCAATATTAAAAGCTTTAGAATAAATTTTTATGGCTTTAAAATAATAGTTAGTGTCATTCAGCTCATTCCCAATATCCATCTGGCGATTGGCAATTCTATTTAAGCTGGTAATGCATTCGTCATAATCTTTATTTTGGTAATATAAGTCATACGATTTTTGGTAACAGTCAATAGCTTTTTGATTATTTTTTAAAGTGGTATAAATATTTCCCATATTCAAAAAACATCTGGCAGTTGCGCTTTTATCCGCAGCTTTTTCAGCCAAAATAAGCGCATCTCTTAAAGTAATTAATGCTTGCGAAAAATTCCCTCGATTGTTTTCAAGTGTTGCTAAAGAATTCATTCCTTCTACAATTCCGTGCGGATAGCTTATTTTTTGAGAAAATTCAATCGCTTGTTGCGCATATTCATAAGCTTTAGGGGAATCATAATTGGTGCATTCCACAGAGAGGTCGACCATTGCATCCGCTTTTACTTTTTTATCGTTGGTGGTGGCAATGATTTTTTGAAGAGAATCAATAGCAGAATTCTCTTGTGCATTTGACTGCACAATAGGACCAATAATGAATAATAAATATGCAAATAATGTCTTCATGTAAAAATTAAAAATAGCGCAAAAAGTAGGCATTTTAAAGGGAAATGTCAGTAAAAATCCCAACTCGAAATGCGAATTGGGATTTAATTATTATGTGGTTAGTACTTCAATTGCCAACTGTTAATTTACCACTGCCCACTGCCTACAACCTACAACGTTCCTCTCTTAGCCTGCTCTCTTTCAATTGATTCGAACAATGCTTTAAAGTTACCTGCACCAAATCCTTTGGCACCCATACGTTGAATCACTTCATAAAATAAGGTCGGACGATCTTCTACCGGCTTCGTAAATATCTGAAGTAAGTACCCATCTTCATCGGCATCTACCAAAATTGATAATTCTTGTAATTTAGAAATGTCTTCTTTCATAATGTCCATATGAACACCCAAACGATTTGGAATATCATCATAATATGCTTGCGGAGGAGGTGGCAAAAATTCAATTCCTCTTGCTCTTAATTCGGTAACGGTTTGAATGATGTTATCTGTTGCTAAAGCCAAATGTTGTACTCCTGCACCTTCATAAAAATCAATATACTCCTCAATTTGTGATTTTTTCTTTCCTTCTGCCGGCTCGTTGATAGGAAATTTAATTCTTCCATTTCCATTGCTCATCACTTTACTCATCAAAGCTGAATATTCTGTAGTGATTTGTTTGTCGTCAAACGATAAGAAATTTACAAAGCCCATAACGTCTTCATACCATTTCACAGTCGAGTTCATCTGGTTCCAACCAACATTCCCTACCATGTGGTCGATGAATTTTAATCCAACAGGTGTTGGATTGTAAGCACTTTCCCACTTTTTGAAACCGGGTAAAAATTCTCCTTTATAATTTTTGCGTTCTACAAACATGTGAACGGTTTCGCCATAAGTATAAATTCCAGCACGAACTACTTCGCCATGTTCGTCTTTTTCAACTGTTGGTTCCATAAATGATTTTGCACCACGATTGGTTGTTTCTTCCCAAGATTTGCGAGCATCTTCTACCCACAGCGCAATTACTTTTACACCGTCACCATGTTTTTTTACATGTTCACCAATTGGTGAATCGCTTACTAATGCTGTTGTTAAGACCAAGCGAATTTTATCTTGCTTCAATACATAAGAAGTGCGGTCTTTTAAACCTGTTTCTAATCCTGCATAGGCATAAGATTGAAATCCGAAAGCGGTTTTATAATAGTGTGCAGATTGTTTTGCATTACCTACATAAAATTCTACATAATCGGTTCCCAATAATGGAAGAAAATCTTGTGCTCCTTCAAATATTTTTTCTAAACCGTATTCTACATTTTTTATTTCTTTACTCATCTTGTATAAATTTGAAAATTAGTTAATTTGAAAATTATATTTAATCCGCAGTTTTTTAATAAAACACTCCCTTTCCTTTGCAGAAGGGCGGGGCGAGGTTTACTCCGTCCAACTCTTGTAATATTTCCCATCATCAATTCCCATTGCAGCTTCTGTTACCATCAAAGGTTTAAAAGTATCCACCATCACGGCTAACTCTTGAGTTTCTTTGTGACCAATACTTCTTTCATACGCTCCAGGTGCTGGTCCGTGAGGAATTCCTTTTGGATGCAAAGTAATATGTCCTTGCTCAATGTTGTTTCTGCTCATAAAATCTCCATCCACATAATACAACACTTCATCACTATCAATGTTGCTATGATTGTATGGAGCAGGAATTGCTTTTGGATGATAATCGTAAAGGCGCGGACAAAATGAACAAACAACAAACGTAGCTGTTTCAAATGTTTGATGAACTGGAGGTGGCTGATGAACGCGACCGGTAATGGGTTCGAAATTATGAATGCTAAATCCGTAAGGGAAATTGTATCCATCCCAGCCAATCACATCAAAAGGATGCGTTGCATAAACAACTTCATGTAGCATTCCTTCTTTTTTTATTTTGATTAAGAAATCACCTTTTTCGTCAAACGTTTCTAATTCATTTGGCAAAATAAAATCTCTTTCACAAAAAGGAGAATGTTCTAACAATTGTCCAGATTCATTTTTATAACGCTTAGGAGTATAAAATGGAGAATGTGATTCAACATAAAAAATACGATTGTCCGTTGTGTCAAAATCAATTTGATAAATCATTCCTCGAGGAATAATTAAATAATCACCATACTTAAAAGGAATATTTCCCATCATGGTACGCAATTTTCCTGTTCCTTTATGGATAAAAAGTAGTTCATCCGAATCTGCATTTTTGTAAAAATAGGAACGCAATGATTTTTGTGGAGCAGCCAAACCGATAATACAATCCGAATTAACAAGCATTGCTTTTCTACTTTCTAAAAAATCTTCGGTGGGTTTTACCTCAAATCCTTTGAGTAAAAGTGCTTTTATGTTTTTATTGATGGCAATTTTTGGAGAAACATCTGTCGACTTTAATATTTCTTTGACTTGAGTGGGGCGATGAATTTCATATAATAAAGATGAATGTCCGTGAAATCCTTCAGTACCGAATAATTGCTCATAATACAATCCACCTTTCGGCTTTTCGAATTGAGTATGGCGTTTTTGAGGGAATGCTCCCAGTTTATGATATATAGGCATTTTTTAATAGTTAAAAGTTAGAAGTTAAAAGAGTTAGAAGTTAAAAGTCTGGCTGGTGCAAAACCTTAGTTTGAAGGGAAATGTATTACTACTCAGGATTACGTTTCGTAACCTGTTTAATATCGATAATAAGAGCTTTGCCGATAGTATTCATTAAACAAATCTAATTAATAAAATCGATATTTAAAAGGAAAATATGTAAGAATAGTTAGGGTATTAAGTGGTATTCTTTAGTGCCATTAGCATCCGTATCAACATACCAAAGTTCAGCCTCTTTTAGTCTAAGTATTTCATGTCTACCAACCGATCCAGAGCCATTTGTAGGGTTTGTTTCAAAAAACTCATCATTGTCGGTAAATCGCCAAGTCCCAGCCTCATTGTAATCTACTATTCCGAAAGCTTTGTATTTTAAGGAATATCCGCCTTCTTTATCAATGGTTATTATCGCACCTTGAAAAACGTTATTAAAGTCCGCTGTTTTGTCGACTCCATTTTCCTGATAAGTTTGTACATGCCAAGTATTTGCTAATCGTTGTTTTCTGGATAAAAGACTTATTCCTGGACCATCAGGATATTTTTTACAACCATTTATAAATGGGCTTACAATAAAAAGAAGAATTAAAAAAGGGGCAAATTTTTTCATGTGTGTTTTGTTAGTATTCAGTGTGAGGTAAATAATGGTATTCAATAAGTGAGTCGTCAGAAACTCTTTCTTGTAGCCACAACGACTTATTTTTTAATTGTAATACTTTACATGTTTTAGGTTTGATTCCTGAGTTGTAGGGAGTCATCAAAAGCTCTTCTTTATTATTTACAAATTCCCATTTGCCGGTATATTGAGGAGTTGCCCAAATCCAACTGGAGACTTCAGTATACTCCAACTCGCCCGATTGAAAAATGACAAGTTTTTCTCTAGTAACAAGTGTACGATATTCGGTTGTTTTATCTTCTCCATTCAAATAGTAGGTGTCTACTTTCCAAATATTTGCGAGGCGAGCTTTTTTGCTCATCAAGCTAATAGCAGGTCCATTTTCATATTTTTTGCAGGAAGCAATAGATATACAAATGATAAGAAAAGATATTTTATAGAATTGGTTCACTTTTACAAAGATAAAGAAAAATGTTGTCTTTAAACAGATTGAAAATGCTTAATTTTGGTCAATGATCCTTACAGATACACATACGCACTTATATTCAAAAGAGTTTGATTCAAATCGCATCGATTTAATTCAAAAAGCGATTGATTCAGGCATTACTCGTTTGTTTATGCCGAATGTGGATAGTGAATCCATTCCGGGAATGTTTCAAGTAGAAAAACAATTTCCATCCAATTGTTTTGCAATGATGGGCTTGCATCCTTGTTCGGTAAATGCAAAATATCAACAAGAGCTACAAGTTGTGGAATATTGGTTAAGCAAAAGAAAGTTTGTTGCCATTGGTGAAATAGGAATTGATTTGTATTGGGATAAAACATTTTTTGAACAACAACAAGATGCTTTTCGAATTCAAATTCAATTGGCAAAAAAATACAATTTGCCTTATGTAATTCATTCAAGAAATTCGTTTGATGAAGTTTTTGAAATAGTAAATGAATTTAAAAACGATAATATAAAAGCAATATTTCATTGCTTTAGCGGAAATATTGAGCAAGCTGAAAAGGTGATTGGGCTTGGGAATTTCAAATTAGGAATAGGAGGAGTAGTAACATTTAAAAATTCGGGATTGGATAAAGTAGTGGAAGCAATTGATCTCAAGCATATGGTTTTAGAAACCGATGCTCCTTATCTAGCACCCATTCCACATAGAGGGAAAACAAACAATCCGGAATATTTAATTTTGATTGCAAAAAAAATAGCAGAAATAAAAAATATTAGTTTGGAAGAAGTAGCAGAAGTCACAACACAAAACTCGAAGGAAGTTTTTGGCATATAACAAACACAGATTCGCCCCGAAGGGCCCCCTTTGGGGTAAATTCGTAAAAATTCGTTATCCGCACCATGAAAAGTAAAGTACTCTTAATCTACACAGGTGGCACTATTGGAATGATGCTAGATGCTAAAACGGGTCATTTAAAACCATTTGATTTTAAACAGTTGACCGATCAAATTCCGGAACTCAATAAGTTCGATGTAACATTGTCGGCCATTTCATTCGCTAAACCTATTGATTCAAGCGATATGCAGCCATCCGTTTGGATTGAGATTGCAAAAATGATCGAAAAAAATTACGACAAAGTAGATGGTTTTGTGGTATTGCATGGAAGTGATACAATGTCGTTTACAGCATCGGCATTAAGCTTTATGTTGGAAAATTTAAACAAACCTGTTATACTTACTGGTTCGCAATTGCCAATTGGAATGATACGAACAGACGGAAAAGAAAATTTAATTACAGCCATTGAAATTGCAGCTGCAAAGGAAAAACGAAAACCAATTGTATCGGAAGTGTGTATTTATTTCGAATATCAATTGTATCGTGGTAATCGCACACATAAGTTTAATGCAGAACATTTTCAGGCTTTTCAATCTGCA
The DNA here is from genome assembly GCA_964593555.1 of uncultured Bacteroidia bacterium. Classification (GTDB taxonomy): domain Bacteria; phylum Bacteroidota; class Bacteroidia; order JAFLBG01; family JAFLBG01; genus CAZQIC01. The sequence continues at coordinate 13,053 of CAZQIC010000031.1, forward strand.
AACTACCCCGTTCTTGCCGAGGCTGGTGTGCATTTAAAATATAACCACAGTGCTCTTCAAAAAAGCAATGGAAAAAAATTAAAAGTACATGCTTCTTTAATTTCTGATATTGCTATCCTGAAAATGTTTCCGGGAATAACACAAAATGTAGTGGAAGCAATTTTAAATGCAAAAAATGTAAAAGCAGTAATTCTAGAAACCTTCGGCTCCGGAAATGCCAGTACACAAAAATGGTTCATCGATGCGCTGAAAAAAGCAATTGATAAAGGAGTTGTTGTTTTAAATGTAACGCAATGCAATGCAGGGAAAGTTGAGCAAGGGAAATATGCAACAAGTGCTGCTTTTAAAAAAATTGGCGTAATTGGCGGCTCAGATATTACAACTGAAGCAGCGGTTGCTAAACTTATGTTTGTGTTGGGAACAACTACCAATAAAAAAGAAATCGAAAAATTATTGAAGAGCGATTTGAGAGGTGAGATGACTATTTAAATTTTTATGAAATGATAAAACTACTTTTCTTGTTAATGTTTTGTCACTGGTTGGCCGACTTTACTCACTTGTCGACTCCCTGGATGTTAAAAGCCAAAGCTATAGGAAAACCGTTTTTCCCAATTTTTATTCATGCTTGTGTTCATGGAACCTTGATGTGTATTGTACTTTTGTTTTTTGTTCCGATAAAAATTGTTTTGATTTTAACAGCTTTTCAAATTGGCACACATTTTTGTATTGATGTTTTGAAAGGAAAATTAAATGTTTGGGTTCCGTCATTGGCTGATGCAAAAAATTCCTACCATTGGTGGGTATTTGGATTGGATCAAATGGCACATCAATCGGTAATTGTTGCCATGGCTGTGTATGCTTATTTGTCTGTTTTCCCTGCGTTTGAATAGTTATTTCTCTTCCACAAAATGACGGATATAATCAATTTCAAATGCCGTATTAAAAGTGTTTTCGTCAGGTTTATTTTTTCCTATTTGGATTGCCAGATTGGCGATAATGTTCATTGGATTTTTTGGAAAAACAGGATTTAAGTAATATGTATTATTTGCTTTTACATCTTTGCATTCTACATTTTTTCCTCTTTTGGTGATGTATTGAGTGTGAATCCTTTTTAGTTCTCCATCTACATACCACTCAATTTTTGTAGTATCCCAAACTACAGTAAAGGTGTGGAAGTCTAATGAGAAATCAACGCCAATATATTTTTTACCGCTCATTTTTTTATTGTAATGAACCGTCATGTGATGCACCATCGATAATTTTTTGGGATTGTATTTCCCAAAAATAGTTTCTTCATTCCAGAACTCGAAAACATCTATTTCGTTATTCACTTTATTGCTGTTTTCACCATACATCCAAAACGCTGGCCAGAGACCCTTTCCTTTTGGTATTTTACAACGGATTTCAAATTTACCATAAAGATACTGCTCATTCGAATCCATGCATCCTGAAGTGTAAGGGTATTCACGTAAATTAACTTTCCCATCGTCTACAATTGCAGTATCCGGCAGCCAATTAATTGCTTTCTTATATACTGTTTCTGTTTTAGGAATAATTCTGCAAATGCCATTTTCTAATTTGATATTTTCACTGGAGTGATACTGATTAGAAGCTTCTGTGCTAAAAGTTCCTGGAGCATATTTGAAATGCCATTTGTTTAAATCTAAACTTGTACCATCAAAATTGTCTTCGAATTTTAATTCCCACTTTTTTTCTGTGCAATTTCCATCAGTATTTGCGGTTATTTTCTGCTTTTGCGAAAAAGAGGATAGATTTAATAAAATCGAAAGCGAGAACAAAAAATATTTTTCCATTATTATTTTTAATTTAAATAATTCCAATTCCTAAAAGTATTGAAAAAACAAAAAGTAAAATGGCAACTAAAATCTGAACCGTTTTGATCGTGACCTTTTTCAAAAGTTTATTACCAATAAAAGCTCCTGCAAAGGCGGCAAGTGTTGCACTAATCATAAGAGGATAGTTAAATGGAAATTCACTGTTGAATATTTGTTTCGAATAAAGAGATAGTCGAGAGAGATCAATCATACAAGCAATCACAACTCCTGTAGCAATAAACTTTTCTTTAGATAAATTGGAGCGAATCAAAAATGCGGAACGCAATGCTCCTTGATTTCCTGATAGTCCTCCAAAAAATCCACTTAATAATCCACCAAGAGGCAAATACTTTTTATCAAACTCCATATTTGCCAACACAGGAATGATTTCGAAACAAGAAAAAAACAGCAATACAATTGCGATAAGTAATTTGATTGGCAAAACAACAAAATGATGTCCCGCTAAATCATATTCAAATAACGGAAGCATGTTACTGAATAGTTGTAAAGTATAAGCGCCAATAAAAGCTGCAAGTATGGAGGGAATTCCAAAACGAATAATAGTTTGTTTGTCGGCATGTTTTCCTAGTAATGCCAGTTTAAAAAGGTTGTTTAGAAAATGGACAATGGCAGTTAAGGCAATGGATAATTCAATAGGAAAAAAAAGTCCGAATACTGGTAATAGTAATGTGCCCAATCCAAACCCCGAAAACAAGGTGAGTCCGGAGCCTAAGAAAGCAACTAAACAGATAATAATGTATTCCATGCTGATTGTAAATTTAGGGAATTCTATGCAAATTGATTATCAAAAAATAAAATCCCGATAAGTGCAGGGTTATATTTATTTGCGGAGAGGGTGGGATTGTTTCATGATCCCTTAGTGGGGTAGTCAAAACATAAATGCCGGAAAGCCTTCGGCATTCTTCGGCATTTTTTATTTTCTGCCTTATGCTCATGCGTGAAGGACGCATGGCAACTTCAGAAAATAAAAAATGCCACGCTTAAGCGCGGCATTTATGTTTTGCGGGCTCCCGTTTACAATGTTCGAATACAAAGGTAGCTGATAACAAGCGAATTGCAAAGGCATCATTTAACCAAACCAACGGAATCAGGTTTACGGAGGACTTAATTAAGCTCCATGAATTCCATAAAATCTTCTATAAGGAAATAACCTCTATTTTAGAAAAGGGCTAATAATAACCGGATTTTTTGAAAGTTAAGTTTTCTTTATCCACGCCAGTCATTAGCTCGTCTTCCGCTTCAATGTTCGGATCGAACCAATCAACCTTTTTGTGCGCCCACTTTAGCCAATTTGTGAGGTCTTCGGTTATTAACTGATCCTTGATTGCCTTTGCCTCCAAATCGCCCAAATATGTACGAATTTGGCAAGCTTCCTGCCAGCGCTCAGCCTTTAGTTTAAGCAGTTTAAATTTCCCTAATTCCTGCTCTATCTCTTCTTCTTTAATCTTCTTTATTCGGTTTTGTTCATCTCTAATTTCCCTTTCTTTTTCCCTTCGTAATCTATCTGCTCTATCTTCTGTGCCTTTTATTTCAATCTTCGCTACTATTTTTGATAATTGATTCTCTAGCGGTAGCCTTCCGTCTGTCCACTCAATATTATGATAACTAATTCTAACTGAAAATACTAATACTCCTGAAGGGATGTAATCATACTCTTGCCAACTGTTTGTCTTTGGTTTTGGAATTCTATTATTTTTTTCTCGAATGCTAATTGCAAATTCTTCCCCATATATTACAAGGTGAGCCGAATCGTTATTAAATTTAAACGCATGCCCTCGCTGCTCCATTGCTTTAATAAACGTATCCATTATTCTTAAAGCTCTATAATAATTAAGTTTGGTTGAAGATATACTTAACGGACTCCTTAAATAACCTGTAAAGTTTTTGCTAAAGCGGTTTTCATTGTTAATATGGGCTTTTTTAGTTTCAGCTATTAAATTATGTGGCTTTGTAAGGATATCCGGAACAATTATATTTAACAGCGGATCATTTTCTATCTCTTCTTTCAAAGCTATTTCATTTGATAGCTTGCCTTTTAAGCTTTCATCTCCCTCAACTCTTAAATCAAATTCAATTTCATTATTCCCTTTGTAACCTGCCGGTAGTTTAATGATCTCAACATCTTTTCCGGCTTTTAATTTCTCCCAATGCCCTGCTTTTGGCAATGGAATATCCATTTTAACGCAGATTTTCCTTAGTCCGGAATCTGAAATTAAATATTTTTTTGCGAGAGCTGTCATTGGCGTAGACCAAACTAAGTCATATAGCTCCCTTCTGTTAAGCTTTATATTATCCATTTATTACATATTAATACAGTGAAAAAAAGTTTAAATATCTCAATAAATGAGATAAATTTCCGAAAAATTGATAGATTTACAACGCATGAATAGGATTAAAGAAGTTTTAAAAGAAAAACACCTTACTCAGACATGGTTGTCCACTCAATTGGGAAAGAGTTACAATATGGTTAATTCATATGTACAAAATAGAAGGCAACCAAGTATTGAATTGCTATATGAAATTGGTGTCTTGCTAAAAACTGATCCGCGTGAACTATTAGTAATTAAAAAAAATAAAATTAAATAGGATTGCAACAATAAAATTAGAGCATGTCATTACACATTAACATAGAAGATTTATTGTCCGCTAAAACGGTGGAATCAGATCGTATCGAATTTAAAGAGGGATGGAATCCTGATGCCATTTACAGGAGTATTTGTGCATTTGCAAATGATTTTGATAACACAGGAGGAGGATATATTTTAATTGGAGTTGAAGAAAAGGAAAGCATTGCTAAAAGGCCAGTTAAAGGACTTAGTCCTGCTCAAATTGGCGAAATACAGCGAAAAATGATTGGGTTTAATAATTTAATTAACCCTGCCTATCATCCAAAATTATTTTTGGAAACAATTGATAAAAAACAAATCATTATTCTTTGGTGTCCCGGTGGTTCTAACAGGCCTTATGAAGTTCCTGAAGTAGTTACTGCAACGAATAAGCGTAATTTTTATTATATACGAAAGTATGCTAATTCGGTAAAGGCTAATACGGAGGAAAAACAAGAGCTTATTAGTCTTGCTAATCAAATTCCATTTGATGACCGAGCAAATACGCAAGCATCTGTAAATGATATTTCAATGGTGTTAGTGCAAGATCATCTTCGGAAAACAGGAAGTAAGCTTGCCGGAGATATAGGTAAAAAACCGAACAATGAAATTCTTCAGCAAATGGAATTAATCTCCGGCCCTGATGAACATCTTTTTCCGCGCAATGTTGCTTTGATGATGTTTGCCGAAAATCCTGAGAAATTTTTCCCTTATTCACATGTAGAGATAGTACATTTTCCAAATGGAGCAGAAGATCCAAAATTTAAAGAGTATCCGAAAATTACAGGAACTATACCTTCGCAGATAGAAAAAACGCTTCAGCTTTTAAAAACAAATTTTTTAAAAGAGCAAGTAATAAAAACTAAGGGCAAAGCTAAAAGCGAACGTATTTGGAATTATCCTTATGGAGCATTAGAAGAAGCCATTGCGAATGCTTTATATCACAGAGATTATCAGGTAAGAGAGCCTGTTGAAATTAGAATTTATCCTAACTCTATTGTTATACTTAATTACGGTGGCCCTGATCGTTCAATTAGAATGACGGCTTTTAATTCGGGTAATATCCGTCCGAGAAGATACCGTAACAGGCGACTTGGAGATTTTTTGAAAGAGTTGAATTTAACCGAAGGTAAAGCAACTGGTATTCCTGCTATTTTAAAGGCATTGAAAGATAATGGTTCTCCTGCACCTCATTTTGATAGCGATGCTGATAGAAGCTTTTTTGAAATAGAACTATTTAAACATCCTGCTACTGCTTCTATCACTGATGGTAAAGAAGCTACTAATAAAAAAGATGCTGTTGGAGTGAAACAACTTAGTGCCCGACTTAGTGCCTCACTTAGTACCCGACTTAGTACCTCACTTAGTACCCGACTTAGTGCCCAAATTACAGAGACAATTAAGGTATTATTGATGGTGGAAAAAGAACCCTTGAAAAGAGAAGAGATAATGACTGGCATAGGGAAACTGAACAATACAAAAAGTGTTAGAAAATATATGGAGCCATTGGAGGAAATAGGATGGATAAGCAAGACCATTCCGGATAAACCTAATAGTCACCTTCAGCGCTATAAACTTACAACAAAAGGAAAAAAATTATTAGCAGAGTTAAAAAACAAATAGATGAAAAATTTTAAAGAAAAAGCGAATTTCCTGTGGTCAATAGCTGATTTGCTTAGGGGACATTATAAGCAGGCAGATTATGGTAAAGTAATTTTACCGTTAACAGTTTTAAGACGCTTGGATTTTGTGCTTGAGCCAACAAAGAAAAAAGTGTTAGAAACATATGCAACTAACAAAACTAAAAAATCGGAAATATTAGAACCGATATTAAACAACGCTGCAAAAGCAAAATTCCATAATAGAAGCAAGTTTGATTTTTATGAATTAGCCAAAGACCCTAATAACATCGCGGCTAATCTTCGGAATTACATAAACGGATATTCAATAGGTGCTAAAGAAATTATTGACTATTTCAGTTTTGAAGATCAAATTAAAAAATTGGACGAGTACGATTTGCTCTACATGATTGTGAAAAAATTCTCGGAGGCCGGTGATTTATTTAAAGGCGTGAATACTTTAGAAATGGGTTATATTTTCGAAGAACTTATTAGGAAGTTTGCGGAAATTAGCAATGAAACAGCCGGAGAACACTTTACACCAAGAGAAGTAATTCGTTTAATGGTGAATTTGCTTTTTGTAAATGATAAAGATATTCTTCGAAAAAAAGGTATTGTAAAAACAATGTATGATCCGGCATGTGGTACGGGAGGAATGCTTTCTATTGCGGAAGAATATTTGCACGAACTTAATCCGGATGCAAAACTGGAAGTGTTTGGCCAAGAAATAAACCCGGAATCCTATGCCATTTGTAAATCAGACATGCTGATTAAAGGACAGAACCCAAGCAATATAAAATTCGGAAATACTTTTACGCAGGACGGATTAGAAGATGAAACGTTTGATTATATGCTGAGTAACCCTCCATTTGGAGTTGAATGGAAAAAAGCAGAAAAACAAATAAAAGATGAATTTGCTGTAAAAGGTTTTGCCGGAAGATTTGGAGCCGGGCTACCTGCTATTAGCGATGGCTCCTTTTTGTTTTTACAACACATGATCTCCAAAATGAAGCGAAGTTCCGGAGGTAGTAGAATAGGAATTGTATTTAATGGTTCACCATTATTTAGTGGTGGAGCAGCAAGTGGAACAAGCGACATACGAAAATGGATTATTGAAAATGATATGCTTGAGGCTGTTGTAGGAATGCCTGACCAGTTATTTTATAACACGGGAATTTCGACTTATATCTGGATTGTTACAGACCGCAAGAGCAAAGAGCGGAAGGGGAAAGTACAATTGATTAACGTAACGGGTTCTGATAAAGAAGACAAGGATAATCCATATTATATAAAAATGCCTCGTAGCTTAGGGAATAAGCGAAAAGAAATTGGTGATGGAAAAGACGGCAAGCCCGATCAGATAAGCGCAATAACAAAAATTTACGGAGAGTTTAAGGAGGGGGCTAATTGCAAAATATTTAGTAATGAGGATTTAGGCTACAAGCGACTTACGATTGAACGGCCAAAAAGAAACGAGAAAGGGCAAATTGAAAAGGATCGGAATAACAAACCTTTACCAGATGCAGACCTTAGAGATTACGAAAACATTCCTTTGAAAGAAGATGAGCAAAAGTATTTTGATCGCGAAGTTAAGCCTCACGCTGCGGATGCATGGATTGATCATGGTAAGACAAAAATTGGGTATGAAATAAATTTCACAAAATACTTCTACCAGTACAAACCATTGCGAAATCTTGAAGAAATTCGTAAAGACATTTTAGCGTTAGAAAAGGAAACTGGTGGAATGATAAAATCTGTTATAGAATAATGCTTGACACACGAATGAATATTTTTTTGTTGCTCGACCATAAAGAATACTATGGTTCGGAAAAGTCATTTTCTGAAGCGCAGGATTTGATAAAGAATATTCCTTCTGTAACACTTTTAAATTACATCTCCGGCTTTAGTGTTAATCTGTATTTAAACGAAAACACAGAGCATACTGGCAAAATACAATTTATGCTTATAGATAATTTGTTAAGTAAATGCGGAGACGAAGCTAAAAAGAAATGGGTTTCTGTAGTAAAATTGCAGGCCGAAAAGGGCCACTCCCCAATCATGCTATGGGGTTATTCCAATCTGATTTTTTACGGATTAATTTTTAAAACCTTCAATCATCACGATAGTCGTGACTTAACGGATGACGAAGCACAAAAAGTATTTGATGCTTATTTGATTGTAAATTCTATCGTAAATAGTAAGATTGAAATAGAAGCAGAAGAAATTAAACGAGCAGCAGAAAGCGATAAAATTGAAGAGGTAGTAATGCCAAATTTTATTTATCAAAAGGATTACGCTTCCTCTACGGACTTTAGCAACCAAGTAACAAGGGGAGTAAAGTTTTTTGAGTATTTAGAAAGTCATGCTCAATATAATTCATTGGTCAAAGAATACTATCAATCAAAACATATTTCAGGGCATTTAAGAATGTTTAAAAACCTAATGGTTTTGTTCGCTGAAATAAAGCTTGATAAAGATTTGCAGCAACGTAACCAATTAGCAAATTTAGAAGAATATTATATTGGCAAAGAGGTTGATTTAGAATATATAGAAAAACTTTGTGTCAACTCAGAAATAACAAATTATGAAGCAGACCAAAGTTTTGGCATTCTTAGGAATAAATTTTTGTACAAAGTAAGTCAATTTAAATTTTTGATTTTAGATGTCAATTTTTTGCTTGACCAATTTTATAAAGCACAAATATTTTCTTTCAATTCTTTTCTGAAAACCAAAGGCATCAAGAATGATTTTCTTTCGGAGAAAGGTAAAGATTTCATGGAGGAAATTTATTTACCGGATGTATTGAAGACCTGCTTTCCGCATTACATTACATTTTTTGGAGATGATTGCTTAAACTCAAGCAAGGAAGAATTGTGTGATGCCTATTTAAGGAATGATCAAAAAATATGTTTAATTGAATTCAAGGATGTTTTGTTAAATGCAAGTGCCAAAAATAGTGCTAAAAAAGAAACTCTTTTTGCGGAATTTGACAAAAAATTTGTCGCCAATCAAACTAATAAACCAAAAGGAATTACGCAATTAATTAATGCCATCAAAGATATCGAAAACCATGCGGTTTCTTTTGACACAGCAGTTTCCAAAACCGGAATAGAAATTTTTCCAGTAATAATGTATACCGACTTTTCATTTGGAGTAGAAGGGGTTAATAAAATTTATAGAGAAAAATTTAGAAAAGGGATTGATGCATTAAACCTTAAAAAATTAAATGTTAAAGACGTAACTTTTATAAATATTAATTTTTTCGAATTGCGGGAAGATTATTTCTCGCAAAAGCTGATGGATTTGTTTGTGATGCTTGATGGATATCATCAACATACAAACAGCCCGGATTACTCTCTAACTCCCTTTGAAGTATTTTCCAGATTTTATATGAAAAACTATGTGCCTCAAGTATTAGGAGTTTCTTCATCATATTTAAAACATCAACACGATATTGTAGTAGCTAAATGAAAAAATACGAAAAATATAAATCATCAGGTGTAGAATGGATTGGAGAAATTCCGGAACATTGGAATGTAAATAAATTCAGTCGAATTGCTTTTTATCAAGAGGGGCCGGGATTAAGAAACTGGCAGTTTACCGATAAAGGAGTGAAGGTAATATGTGTTACAAATATTACTGAGCAAGGTATTAATTTCGATTTACTCGAAAGAAATATTTCTGAGGAAGAATATGAATCATCTTATCAGCATTTTACCGTAAGCAAAGGAGATTATTTATTAGCGAGCTCAGGCGCATCATGGGGGAAGGTTGCGGAATACAAAGGTGATGAAAAGGTGATTTTAAACACGAGTACAATAAGGTTAAATACAAAAGATGAAAAAAAATTAAGGAGAGAATTTTTAAAATGGATAATAAAAAGTCCTTACATAAATGAAAACTTAAACATATTACTTACTGGTTCTTGCCAGCCGAATTTTGGCCCCACTCATTTGAGTCAATTATTTGCAGTTTACCCTTCTTCTATTGCGGAACAAACTGCTATCACGAATTTTTTGGATGAAAAAACTGTTCATATCGATAAACTCATTGCGAACAAACAAGAATTAATTAAGCTCCTAAAGGAAGAACGGGGAGTCATAATTAATGAGGCCGTTATAAGAGGAATAAATAAAAATTCAAAGTTAAAACCAAGTGGTATTGAATTAATCGGAGATATTCCTAAGCATTGGTTACTTAGGAGAATATCTACCTATGGTAAGTTTTCTAAAGGCAAGGGTATAAAGAAAGACGAAACCAAAGATGTTGGATTGCCATGCATTAGATATGGAGAGATTTACACCAAATACGACAGAATTGTTTACAAACCCATTTCTTGTATTGATGAAGAGACTTCAAAAAATAGTTCGTTGATTAAAAAAGGAAATGTTTTACTCGCAGGTTCGGGGGAAACTGTTGAAGATATTGGAAAAGCGATTGTATATTTTGGAGATGAAGATATATACGCAGGAGGAGATATTATCATTATGAGATTAAATAAAGAAGTTGACCCAATATATGCGTCCTATTTAATGAATGCCTCATTCGTGCAATATCAAAAAGCCATTTCCGGAAGAGGACAAATTATTGTACATATATATCCTAAAGATATACGTGAAATTATTACCCCACTTCCTCCAGTAGAAGAACAAAAAGAAATTGTAGAGTATTTGGATCAGCATACAAAGGAAATTGTTTCTACAATTTCAAAAATTGAGAGAGAAATAGAATTAATGAGAGATTATAAAAAGTCGCTAATTTCAGAGGTCGTAACTGGTAAAATAAAAGTGATATAAAACTAATTGATATGGGATTATGGATTTTAGATGAGATACTTGGAAAATTTAAGGACGCACTTGCACTTTTAGATCGCCAACAACTTAAAAAAGATAAATTAACTGAAGCATTAGTTTGCCTGCAAACAGCAACAATTGAGACGCAGAAATTTATTAATGAAGTGGGTTATGTTGCTAATAGTGATTTGAGTAAATTGTGGCTTAATGCATTTGAGAAGATAAAAAAATCACAAGTTTATTCTCATGAGGAAGATTTTCCGGAAGGTTTATATAGTAAAGCTAAGTTTTGGGGTGATCCGAAAAAATGGTTAAAGGAACCGGCAGCAATGGAATTAATCCCAAAATTAAAGCAGATTGAAAAAGAATGCGATTCAATTTTAGTAAAATTAAAATAAAATGACACTTTGTATTGCTTGGATAAGACAGGAAAATGAAAATCAGGAATTGATTTTTGCTACCGATAGTATGCTCACGGGCGGAGGGGAAACATGGAAACATGGCGTAAAATTATTTGAATTACCTCGTAAGGATTGTTTACTCTGTTTTGCCGGAGATACGGATAAAGCCTATCCACTCATTCTTAATTTGATCTCCTCAATTAAATTTGATCAAAAAATAATGAACCAACATACTGATTTACGACAGGTGTTGGAATACTTGTGTAGTAATTTTACCACGATTATTAATTCCATCGAATACCAAAGAGAGGATTTGGCATTATACAATCCATTTACGTCAGCTAAATTTATTTTTGGTGGTTGGAATTGGAAAACGCAGTTGTTAGAATTTTGGCAGATTTATTATGGCATGGAGGAAAAAAAATTCCTTTTTAATGGTTTTGATAGCAATAATCCAAGAGCATATTTAATGATTGGAGATCATTTGACGGAAGCTGAAGATATTTTTGTACAGGAACTTTCGAATAACGGAAAAAGGATTCAAGGTGCATATGATATGGAACCATTTATGGTTCTTTCCCGAATGGCAAGAGATAATGAAAATTATCGCCCAATTGATGGAGCGTTGCAAATTGCAAAAGCATATCAATCTGGCAGTACAGAGTTTTTTGGAGTTATGTGGCAATCAATAAATGGAAAGCATACTTTTCTTGGTAGAGAATTAAATCCTTACATCAAACCGCAAATACGCTTTATAGACCCTGATTCAGGTACAATACTTGACTTAGAACTTCCAAAAAACATTTCTAAACTGAATACTGAAATTTACGGAAACGAAGAGGCTTTTATTGATGAATGCTATCCTAAAGGTGAACAGAAGCCCGGTTTAACTGAAAAACAAAAGGAAATGTTACTTGCTATTTTCAAGGATAATTCATACAAGAGTTTTTTAGAAAGCTTGGAGGAGAACGGAACAACAATTAATTCAGAAGAAAAACATGAGTGAAAAATTTATACATACAGAAGCCACATTTGAAGCTGCTATTGTGGAACATTTGTGCAAACATGGTTGGCAACAAGGTAATGCTACGGATTTCAGTAAAGATTTGGCTTTTGATAAAAAAGCAATTTTGTCATTTATACAAAATTCACAAGCAAAGGAATGGGATAAGCTTATCTCCTACTATAAAGATGATACGGAAAATAAATTTTTCCAACGCCTTTTTAAGGAGTTAGATTTACGCGGGATGTTGGATGTTATACGGCATGGCATTGTGGATAGCGGAGTTAAATTAAAATTAGCATATTTCAAACCGGATAGCGGTTTAAATCCAGATACTATTGAGCTTTATAAAAAAAATATTCTTGCCGTAACAAGACAGGTCTATTTTTCGGATAAAAACAAGAGGAGTATTGACCTTGTGCTGTCAATAAACGGATTACCAATTGCCACCATAGAATTAAAAAATCATTTTACCGGACAGGGAGTAAAAGAAGCAATGGAGCAATACAGGACAAGCCGTGATCCTAAAGAACTTTTATTTCAGTTTAAAAAAAGAGCGTTAGTGCATTTCACAGTTGATCCGGATGAAGTTTATTTTACCACAAAATTAGAAGGAAGTGCCACAAGATTCTTTCCATTTAACAAGGGTTTTAAAAATGCTGCCGGAAATCCACCCGCAAAAGATTATACTACTTACCGCACCGCCTATTTTTGGGAGGAAATGCTAAACGTAGACAGTTGGCTTGAATTGATCGGAAGATTCTTGCATTTGCAGAAGGAAGAATTTACAGTTGATGGAAAAAAATATTGGAAAGAAAATTTGTTGTTCCCAAGATATCATCAAATTGATGTAGTGAGAAAACTAAACCTTGACGCTAAAATAAGTGGCCCCGGAAAAAATTATCTGATTCAGCATTCGGCAGGCAGCGGCAAGAGTAACAGCATCGCATGGTTAGGATACCGTTTAAGTAGTTTGTATAATGCTCAAGACAAAAAAATATTTGATTCCATTGTTGTGGTAACTGACAGAAATGTTTTAGATCAGCAATTACAAAACACTATTTATCAGTTTGAACATAAACAAGGTGTTGTAAAAAGAATTGATGACGATGCAGAGCAATTAGCGGAAGCTATCAAATCGGGAACAAATATCATCATCACTACTTTGCAGAAATTTCCATTTGCACTCAAGCATCTCTCGGAAATTCCGGACAGGAATTACGCTTTAATAATTGATGAAGCCCATAGTAGTCAAGGAGGTGAAGCCAGTAGAAAAATGACAGAGGCATTAGCCGGGAAAAATGTTTCACCCGAAGACCAAGAAAAAATTGAAAACAAAATTGAAGGGGAAGAATCTGATTCTGATGATAATATTCGCGAAACAATTCTTAAAAGAGGGCCGCAAAAAAATATAAGCATCTTCGCTTTCACTGCAACTCCAAAAGCCAAGACACTTCAAGTTTTTGGAATTACTGATAAAGAAGGGAAGCCAAAACCTTTTCATTTGTATTCTATGAGACAGGCAATTGAAGAAGGATTTATTTTAGATATTTTAAAAAATTATACTTCGTATAAAGAATATTATCAATTCACTAAAGCAATTACTGACGATCCGGAGTTAAACAAACGCAAGGCAGTAAAAGCAATAGGTAGGTTCGCCTCCCTGCATCCAGTTAGCCTCTCGCAAAAAACGGAAGTAATGGTTGAACATTTTCGTCAGGTAACGATGAAAAAAATTGGTGGGAAGGCAAAAGCAATGGTGGTTGCATCTTCAAGGAAACATGCACTTCGGTACTATTTAGAATTTAAAGATTATATTAAAGAAAAGGGATACGATCAAGGACAAAATAAAATCAGGACATTAGTTGCTTTTTCAGGTTCTGTTATTGATGATTTTTATCCCGAAGGAGTTACTGAAAATCAATTAAACGGTTTTGGAGAAAAAGAATTACCTGAGAAATTTGCGACACCAGAATATCAGGTCTTATTAGTTGCTGATAAATATCAAACGGGCTTTGATCAACCATTATTACATACAATGTATGTTGATAAAAAACTCTCCGGAGTCAAGGCTGTGCAAACCCTTTCAAGATTAAATAGAACTTATCCCGGTAAGGAGGACACTTTTATATTAGATTTTACAAATGACAGAGAAACTATCATAGAATCGTTTCAACCCTACTATGAGTTAACAACAATGAATGAGGTTACCGATCCTAATCATTTATATGACTTAAAGGGGAAGATGGATGTTGCGAATATATACTATCAGAGTGAAGTCGATGGATTTGCAAAAGTGTTTTATAAGCCCGGCAATACATCTTTAAAAGATCAGGGAAAGCTTTATGGATTAATTGATCCTGCGCTCGACAGATATAAAGCAATTGAAAAAGAAGAAATTCAAGACGAATTTAAAAAATCTTTAACTTCTTATGTTCGTCTGTATGCATTCCTTTCACAAATAATGCCTTTCCAAGATGTCGAATTAGAAAAACTTTATTCTTTCGGAAGATTTTTATTAAGTAAACTTCCAAAAGCCGATTATACTGAGCGATTGAAATTAAACAATGAAGTAGCACTTGAATATTATCGCTTGCAAAAAATTGCAGAAGGCGATTTAGTTTTGCAAGTACAGGGTGAATATGGGCTTGATCCTACCACCGAGGCCGGTATCAGTAAACCCAAAGAGGAAAAAGATAAACTTTCCAATATTCTCAATGTTCTTAACAACAAATATGGAACAGAATTTACCGATGCTGATCGATTGTATTTTGAACAGTTAGAACAGGCTTTATTTGAAAACGATGAATTGAAAATTAGGGCTCAAAGTAATCCAATTGAAAATTTCAAATATGCTTTTGAAGAAGTGTTTATTCAAACATTGATTGACCGAATGAAAGATAATGAGGAAATTTTCGATAAGATTATGGCCGACAATGAATTTAAATTAGACGTAAAAGATTGGTTGACAAAGAAAATTTATCAGCGATTTAATCCGCCTAAATAGATTTATTGTAGATGTCGTGAAAATTAAGAACGGAATGAAATCTGAAAAAAAATATGCATTATTATTATTAAGTGGCGGAATGGATTCTGCCGCTTGCTTGGATTTCCTTACTTCGAATTCATTTAAAGTGACTTGTCTCTTTGTAAATTATGGACAACTTTCATTAAAGTACGAAAGGATTTCAGCAAAAAAGATTGCGAAACATTATGATACACAATTCAAAGAGATTAATCTTTCTGAAATTAAAATAAAAAAAACGGGTTATATTCAGGGTAGAAATTTATTACTTTATAGTGTAGCATTGATAAGAGCCGAATTCAAAAAAGGAATAATTTCTTCTGGAATCCATAAGGGTACAAGCTATAGTGATTGTTCACCTTTATTCCATGAAAAAGTTCAAGAAATTTACGATATTTATACCGATGGAAGGGTAAGAACATTTTCTCCTTTTGCTGAATGGAATAAAAAAGACATTTGGGATTATTGTCAAAATAGGAACGTTCCTTTGAATTTGACTTATAGTTGTGAACGTGGGCAAAAAAAACAGTGTGGCAAGTGCCTCTCTTGTAAAGACATGAAAAATCTATATGCTGGCAAGAACAAGTAATATAATTCATCCAAGCGGAATAACGATTCAAACTCCATTATTGATATCGTCTTTTTCGAGCAAGGGTTTTCGATTTATTAAAAAAGGAAAGAAACAAAATTCTGAAGCTTTTGAATTGGTTCAAGTAACAGCCGAAGCTCTTACAGAAGCAGTTCTTTTAAGTGCATATGATTTAAACTATTATTACCCATCGATTAAATCTTTTCGGAGTTTCAGCTTTGCTCCACAGGTTTTATTTATAGATAGTGGAGGATATGAAACATTAGAAGATTACGATTTTTCGGAAGCATATCGTCATCCGGCTAAAATAAAGAAATGGAATCTTGCCCTTTATGAAAAGATACTTTCTCAATGGCCACCTTATTACCCTGCGATAATTGTCAGTTATGATCACGGATCGGAAAGAAGAATGGATTTAAGAAAGCAAATTAGTAGGGCAGAAAAATTGCATTTAAAATATCCGACACATCTTATTGATTTTTTAATCAAACCCGGTAAAAAAGGTTCTTTACTCGATATAAATGAAATTATTGCAAATATATCTCTGCTTAAAAACTTTCAAATTATTGGACTTACAGAGAAAGAGTTAGGGGAATCCATCTTAGAAAGGATGCAAAATATTAAAAAAGTTAGAGAGGCTCTTGATAGCGTTTCAAACAAAGCCCCTATTCACATATTCGGAAACCTTGATCCGCTTAACTCTATTTTATATTTCTTAAGCGGAGCGGAAATATTTGATGGTCTAACATGGCTTCGTTTTTCATATTACGAGGGAAAAGCATCATATGATCAAAACATTGATACTATTAAGGGAAGAATCGGGCAAAAGGATATTTTGAATAAAAAAATGTCGATGTACGAAAATATAATTTACATGAATAAATTAAAACAGCAAATGAAATCGTTTTTAAAAGATATGAAAGAGGGAAAAGGGGATGATTCATTTAAGGTTTTTGAATTCAATTCGGATAAAATTCTAACAGCGTTTAAAACTTTATATTCTTCATAAAATGGGCGGAGGAGGATCATCAACATATTGGAGTTCGTCTGGCGGAGACGATATTCTAAAAAAAATACAGAGTGCCGAGAATCAGGCAGAAAAAGCAACCTATGATTCTTGGTTGGCTGATTTTTTCATTTCATCACTTGGAGATTTTAATAATCGGGATAATGATGAAATAAAAACGCGAATAAACACTATTAAAAATTTACTCGGTAAGGATATTGATGGCGTTATTAGCACTCAATTTGGTGGCTCTATCGCAAAAAGAACTCATGTTGATGGACTAAGTGATGTAGATACTCTCGCCATCTTAAACGACACTTCGTTAGCCGATAAATCACCAGCAGAAGTATTAGATTATTTTTATGATAAACTAAATGAGAAATTTCCCGGCAAAGTTCAGAAAGGAGACATGTCTGTAACAGTTAGTCTTGACGGAAGGGATATTCAATTATTACCTGCTTTAAAATATAAATCAGGCATAAAAATATCAGACGGTGGGGAATGGTCTAAGATTGTAAATCCTTCCGTTTTTGCCCGGAAACTTACGATAATGAACCAAAACCTTAATGGCAAATTGATCCCGGCTATCAAGCTCATAAAGGCAATGGTGGCTAATTTGCCTGAAAACGCAAAGCTAAAAGGGTATCATATTGAGTCTCTCGCAGTCGAAATTTTTTCAAAGAATCAACAATTGGGTGTAAATAACATTAAGGATGTGGTCGTTGGCTTCTTTAAAGAATCGTCTAATTTGGTCAAGAACCCTATTAAAGATACAACAGGTCAAACATTTTACGTTGACGAGTATTTGGGAAGTAAGCAAAGTGTTAACCGATTAATTGCCGCAGATGCGCTTGAGAGAATATCGCGAAGGATTGAAATTGCGGAAAGCGGCTCTCAAAAAGATATATGGGAAAACCTAATTAATGGAAGTTAGACTTAGTACTCATTTAAAAAACACACTACGGTATTATTACACGGCCAAGCAGGTTGTGGTCAGTTCTGGCTACGAGCATGAAATTTTTTGGCAAGATATCGTTAATGTACAAAACGTAGATATTCGTTCTTTTTATTCAGAGTATGCATGGGTGGTATTGTCAAGTGGAATGAGAGAAAGCGTTATCAAGAATAAATTTATTGAACTCTCAGATGTTTTTGAAAATTGGGAAAACCCCTCTTTAGTTAACTCTTGTCAAAATAAATATAGACAGGAGGCATTGAAAATATTTAACCATTCAAAAAAAATTGAAGCAATAATTTGGATGGCAAAATATTTATCAAAAATTGAAATAAAAGATGAGATCGCTTTAATCCAAAATGAAGGAATTGAATACTTGTATAGTTATCCATATTTAGGCCCTGCGACATCACTTCATTTTGCTAAAAACATAGGTTTCTATGTTTCTAAACCCGACAGACATTTATTGCGAATATCCGACCTTCTTGGTTATACTTCACCGGACATACTTTGTAAAAAAATATCTTCGGTTATTGGCGAAAAGGAATCAATTGTTGATTTAATTTTGTGGAGATACGCCACCCTTAATAGAAATTACCTAACAATTTAATCAGATGCTCAAAACGATAATAAACCTTCTTTTTATAATAGGCTGTGTCTTTGGAGCCGCTTATTTAAAAGATGAAACATGGCGAGGTGTATTTCTTGGGGGAGCTGTTACTTCCGGTCTTGTGATTGTTGAGTCCGCTGTAGAGAACAGGAAATATCTTTGGCTTCTTTTTATTAGCAAATGTTTTTATAGAAATAAACTGATCAGGTTTTCCATTTCATATTTGTATCGAATTAAAATCGATGATAAATATCTTCTCGTTAAAGGTAAAAGAATAAACCAATTTCAACCAGTTGGAGGAGTTTACAAAAGACATCCGGAATCAAAAAGGCAATTAAAAAAATTAGGCGTTTTAGACGATGATAGCATGCCTATTGATGACGAAAGTAAGGATGACTTAAGATTACGCGTGCCCGGAAAAAATGCGGTTAGTTTGGTAAAATGGTTCGATTCCAAAGAAGGTCGTGAGGTTTCTGCTTTTAGAGAATTCTGCGAAGAGCTGATATTAACTAACATTTTGGACAAAGATAAATTTCACTACATCGATTATAGCTTTATTGACAGGATAGAAAAAGGTATTAGATTTTCAAACCACTTTCAGTGTTATGAATATTTAATTGCCGATATTGTTGAATTACGACCAACTACTCCGCAAGTAACAGCACTAAAAAATCTTATTTCTACTCAAAGCGAAAAGTATATTTGGGTTAACGAAACTACAATCCGTAAAAGAGGCTATCACCTTGATGCCGGTGTTGATGTTACTATTTCTGAAACATCCGAATGGACTCTTTAAAATTTTTATTTTAAAAGATAGTTCCGGAGTATGTGAGAATAAATTCCTCCCATATGGCCACTTATACCTGAAGTAATATTAAATGCGTGCATTTTATCAATTTTGGTGAAAGATGCAGCCCACGCTGAATGTTTTTTAATTCCGGCAGGAGAAATGGATTTCCGAATAATAGTATCACTTTTAGATTCCAAATCGTAGCCTTTTATTTCTCCATTCTCAAATACAACATTCGTCAATAAAAAATAATTAAAACGAGGAGTTAGTGTGCCTCCATCTTTCTTTGGGATATAACTTTCCAACGGAAATAGGGGAATACCAATTAAATGATACAACGGAATTGCATCTTTGGTATCGATAAGTAAGAGTTGCATTTTATATAACAAGGTCGTTTTCTTTCCAAGAACTATTTCGTTTATGCTTTCTAAATTTTTCAAATAAAAATCATTGAATTGTTTTTGTAGTTCGATTCGCTTCTTCCTTAATTCAACGTTGTCATATATTTCGTTTATCAATTGTACAACAAATAATATTTTATCGGCCATCACAACTCCGGCATAACTATGTCTGTCAGGGTGCAACAAACTATTTCGGATCTCCCGTAAATGATGAATTATTGAAACGTGGGTATCAAACATATTTATTGCATCAAATTCCTTTATTAGTTTTTCAAAGGACTTCCCAATTTTCCAATCAACCCCATTCAGTTCCTTATACCTAATTTTGCAGGCCATTTCAAGTATTTGAAGTGATCTGTTAACAGCCATATCATAGAATTGATATTTGTAATAACTGTGGATCATTAAGGATTTTATTGTTTCGAACTCCTTCAGAACATCTTCAGCAACTTCTTTCCTGAAAATAATTTCCGGAACCATCTTTTCAATAAATTGTTTTTGACTTTCAATATTCCATGCCGACCAAATGCTGTCAGGTTTCAGATAT
Source organism: uncultured Bacteroidia bacterium (assembly GCA_964593555.1). GTDB lineage: Bacteria > Bacteroidota > Bacteroidia > JAFLBG01 > JAFLBG01 > CAZQIC01. The sequence goes on from CAZQIC010000031.1 coordinate 33,254, forward strand.
TTTTCTGCCTCAGATAATTTCATTTTAACAAGTATATTTTACAAATTTAACCTTTATGCTTGGTTTATCCCCATTCATAAACCCCACCTCTTTCTAAAAAGATTGTGTTATCAAAACTTATTTGTTTTAATGCATCTTTCACGCCAATCTTTAGCAATGGTTCGCTATAAGTGTGGGTTCCTGAAGCATTATCGAAGAATCGCCCGGCAGGATCAACCATAATATAGGAGCCCCGCATTAGTTGATTTGTTTCCGGCACAACGGTAGTAAATTCATTCGCCTTTTTATTAAGGCTTAGAAAAGCATCAAATTTTTCAGAAGAAATGGAATAGTCTTCATAGTGTAAATCATTTTGCCCGGCTACAGGAAGCACTTGAAATATTTTCCATCTTTCTGGCTTAACCTCCCCAATAAATTCCCACAACGGTTCCTCCCAATTTAATTGATGTACCACGGTATTTATTTTAATTCTCATTCCTAATCTTCGCGCCTGTTCAATAAGCAATTTGTATTGCTCCTTTGTAATAGTCTGTTTACTTGCTAATGCCCTGCCGGAAGAAGTATTTGTTTCGGCATTTAAACTATCAACACTCAAAGTGAGCCATCTTAAATTCCGTGACAAATCATTCAACAATTCCGGCTTCTTTAAGAGCATCCAACCATTCGTAACTAAATTGGTTGTCATTCCACATTCCTTTGCCAACGAAATTAAATCTCCGATCCAAGGGCAAAGTGTTGGTTCCCCTCCGGCAAAAGTTATTTTCTGAAACCCGCTTTCCGCAAGTAGCTTTACTACTTGCAAAGCTTGTTCTTTTGGCAAATGACCTTTCGGTAAAATGCTCTTCTTAACATCTTGAAAAGATGCAAAGCAAAATTTGCAACGAAAGTTGCATGGTTCCCACAAGTGAAAATTCACAGATGGGATTACTACTATTTTATTTTTCATGCTCCTGTTTTATTGGTTGGCATCAGAGCCTTACAGGAATCATGTTTTAGTTATTCAAAATAATTTATCGTATAGTCTCCAATTAATATAGTTTTCATTGAAAGCTTCTCATTCTTCCCTATAAAATCCCATAACGAGCCTTTGCTTAAAGCATCATGAAGATCATTGGCAGAACAAAGCGTATTCCCTTTCGCCCATAAATTGAATTCCAGTTTTTCGGAATTCTCATTCATAAAGTCAATCAGAACGTCACTTATTTCTGAGGCGGTTTTCATATCATCTTTCAAACCCATCATTACTTCCCAATAGTTAAGTGGAATAGAGCCTTTGAATTTCATACTCATAGCCACTTCAAAAAGATTCAATAAGTGAAATTTACGATTAGTTAAAATTAAAGTAAGATCGAAACTTGAAACTATAAACCCTTCATATCCAATGACAGTAAGAGTTCCATTCCCCTCTTCAAGGGTAGAGGATATTGCAAGCGGTATTATTTTCAAATCTTTAATTTCTAATTCTGTTTCCAGTAATCTCTTTATAGTTTTCCAATTTTTATTTAGGTAATTAATATCTTTCTCTAATTGGGAAATTGCTTTTTTTATTCCGGTATCTTCATTAGAAAAGTGCATATGGATTTCGCGAATACTTGATCGATAAAAAGTGGATTTTATTTCGCCAATAAAAAGAGTGTTCTCCTTTAAAGCCAATAGATCAATCTCACCACGCCCTTCAACATATTTGTGATTTTTTATTGTTTTAAATTTATTTTGTTCAAACCAATAAGTTAAATTGTCTTCTGTATTTTGGCTAAATAACTTTGTCGGACTTCCCTCGTCTTTTTTTCTGTCGTTTTGCAACATAATATTCTGCAACATAACCGAATAATTTTTATTTGATAAAATACCAGCTATCCAATAAATATTTTTTCCAATCTTAACAAAAGGCTTGTCGCTTATATTTATTCGCGCTGTTTTAGAATCAGATAAATTATTAGTAAAAAGAGAAATGCTAAAGCGACCGGCATCTTTTTCTGTCCTGTTTATTTCTTCAGCTTGCCTCACAAGCATATCGAATTCACGAAACAATAGAGGCAAAGCGCTGTTTTTGTATTCACGTTCATTAAACAGCATTATATCGAGAATAATTTTATACGGATTTTCAGGGTTGCCCTCAAGAACTTGTTGTTCAATAAAATTATTCCATCTAATATTCGACCAACCTCCTAATGAATTGATAATTCGAAAAAAAGCCATTGGCTCTATGAAATCATTTTCACTAATTTTAATTTTTTCGGGAAAGCCCGCTTCTACGTACTGATAAAAATTAGCCCAAACTGTTTTCGCTCCAATTTGGTTATACCAACTTATTTCAGATTCTTCAATCTCTTTAATTACATCAGGATATTGAAAGGCTAATGAGTTCGCATAGTAATTTGCCCAATATTGATACTTTTTCCCATCATGCTTGTACTTAAGGTAGTTCTCTTCGTTGATTGGTTTGACATTGGCTGTATTGCTATCAAAAAACGATAGAGTAAATTCTTGAACGCAATATTTATCGTAGATATTATTTAGGTCAGCCAATTTTCCAAACGAATTAAATACTCCGGCAATGCTTTGATCTCCCTTGTATAAAAGCTGCCCTAATAGTTTAATGCCAAATTTGTAAAGAGATTCATCGGAATGAGTATTTACTATTGGTTTATTTAGTGCTTTGATTCGGCTAAATCTATAATTTAATATTTCATTTATGATTTCAATTAAATGATAATCCGTATTGCGTTCTATTTGTTTTGTAATTCGTTCCTTTTCATAATAAAAACTACAAATTGCCAATAGCTCTTCAAGATTAAAGCCGGATAAAAAAGAATTATGTTTTTCAAGTTCTAATTCTATTTCGTGAAAAACCTTTTTCCAATACTCCATTTCTAAAATAAAAGAAGTGTCGTTAAGAAATATATTTTTTATAGAATCAAAATGAACGTTCTTCTTGAAGGCTTTTGTTTCCTTGATTACCGCTTTTAAAACATCTAATTCGTTTTGAAAAAAGAAGGACAGGATTTCCGGAGAAACTGTTTTGGATTTAAAATAAAGGGAAAGAAATTTATGACTGCTTAATTCTCTATTAGCAACACTCCAAAATTCAGAAAAAGCAATTGTTTTTCTTGATAATGCTTGTTGAACATAGTCCATCCCTTTTAAGGGGTTATGGGGTTTAATCTCCCGAAAAAATCTGTTGAAGTTGAATATATCCATCCTTTTTATTATTTGGTTGGCACAAGTGCCTAAAGAAATGGATGAACAAATGTAGTGATTTTATAAATCCCTCCCAAAAAATATCGATTATTGGATTGAAGTACACTCGGAATAGAATCCTAAAGGGTGCTGATTGATGAAAATAAACTCGTAATCCTGAAATTTGGAATACCCCCGTAATCCCCCCGGAGTATTTTCCGGTAATCCCCAATAATTTTCGGCATTTTAGCAATCATCCCGGAATCTCCCCCGATTCCCCCCGGATAATCCCCGAATAATCCCGGAGTATTTTCACAAAAAAAACCATGTGCCGTTTCAAGCTGTTCCCTTCTAAATCATAAAACTTCCGGCATCTTACGGAAACTCGCTCCGAAATCGGGAAACCATAATTTTTAGTGCATTTAGCTTTGCTCCGTGCAAAGAGAACTTCAACATCCTTCATTTTATAACGACACTTAAGCAAGCGTTAAGAGTATGGCATCTTTATTTTAAACGTGCAAGTTTTTGTGACGATAGTTATCGCCATTAAAACTATAGCAGGATTTGTTAACACGTTTGGGAAAGTGTACCGTACTTCAATTAAAGCGAGAGAGATAAAGAGGTAAGAATTGTGAAAAAGAGTGGGAAGACATGGAAATTATTGAAAGCAAGAAGCACGAAGGATTGAGTGTTGCTAAAATTAAAAGAATAAGGAATTATGAAAATATTTCCGATGAACAAGCACAAGAAATAATATTCGCTATAAAGAATTTGGCAGTAATATTTTACGAGCATTTGAATCAGAAGAAAAAGGATCAGGAATTAAAAATAGCATATAACAAAGCAGCATAAAAAAGAAAGGAGAACAATGACAACAGAAGATAAACTATTAGCGGCAAGGTTCGGGAAGCTCAGCCCAACTGCTAATACAAAAGTTGCGAGTAATTTGGTGGTGATGTATACAAGGGTTTCCGGTAAAGGGCAGTTTGATAAAAACGACTCTTTAGAAACTCAGAAAAAAGCTATTGAAGAATATGCCGCAAGAAATAACTTAATTATAGTATCTCGCTTCGGTGATACTTACGAAAGTGCAAAAACGGATGCAAGAAAAGAATTCCAAAGAATGCTTGATTTTATAAAGCATAGTAAAGGAAGCTTAAGTACCATCTTAGTTTATAAAATGACACGTTTTAGTAGAACAGGAGGAAAAGCGATTTCAATTGCTGATGAATTAAGAGAAAAACATGGCGTACATGTGAAAGCCGTTACTGAACCCATTGATACTACAAACCCAAGCGGTGTTTTATTTCATGATATGCAATTATTATTTGGTCGCTGGGATAACGATCAACGCAAGCAAGTGGCGATGGCAGGAATGAAAGCAAAATTTGAAAAAGGCATTTGGGTGGTGAAGCCACCGCAAGGTTATGATATAGTGCGTTCCAATGGCGAACGTAAAATTATTTTAAATGATCATGGCAAGAAAATAAAAAAAGCTTGGGATTGGAAAATACAAGGCTTGAAGAATGAAGAGATTATTTTGAAACTTAAGGCACAAGGTGTTAAAATGTATAAGCAACAACTGCATAAAATTTTCATTAACCCTTTTTACTGCGGATTAATTTCTCATGGAATGCTAAACGGAAAAATAGTTGAAGGCGTTCATGAAAAAATGATTACCAAAGAAGTATTTATGAAAGTGAACGACATTGTTTCCTCTTCTACAAAATACGGTGTACCGCACAAACTTGAAAATGTAAATATGCCTTTAAAGGTTTTTATTACTTGTTCCGATTGCCAACAGCCCTTCACGGGCTACGTTGTCAAGAAGAAGAACTTGTATTACTATAAGTGCCGAACAAAGGGTTGTAAGTGCAACAAAAGTGCAAAAACGATGCATGATTTATTTGCAAACGACCTTGATAAATACCAAATAAAGGAAGATTTATCTGATGCCATTAAACTTGAATTAGAAAGCACCTATTACGAACTGAACAAAGACAACGTGGAGAAGGAAAAGGAGCTAAAAATCAGGCAGAGCGAGCTTCAGAGGAATATTGAGAAGTTAGAGGAGAAATATTTTATTAAGGAAGAAATGAATAAAGAAACCTACGACCGTTTCTTGGCAAAATATCGGGAGGATCATAAGAATATTCAGAAAGAAATGGCTGGTTGCAACGTTTCGATTTCGAACCTTCAGGAAATGCTAAATGAAGCTACTTTATTATGCGGAAACCTGCGTAAACTGTGGGAAGATGGCAGTATTTCACTCAAGGAAAAACTTCAAAAACTAATCTTTCCTAACGGTTTGGTATATGACAAGGAAAAAGGGGCATTTCGAACTCCGGATTTAAATTACATTATTGCTGAAATCGCCCGACACACGGGCGATTTTGCTATAATAAAAAAGGGACTTAGCTCTTTTTTTAAGCCTAAGTCCCTTTCAGCGGAGAGGGTGGGATTCGAACCCACGATACCCTTGCGAGTATACAAACTTTCCA
>CAZQIC010000032.1:0-36520 GCA_964593555.1 uncultured Bacteroidia bacterium
TTAAGCCTGCCGCTAGCGTTCATCCTGAGCCAGGATCAAACTCTCCATTGTAAATTTTAATCATTTTCCGATCGTAAATCGGATGTTTTCTCAAGAATTGTCTCTCATCAAAATCTCAAATAAGAATTTGAGAAACGAGAGATATTCACTATTTCTAGGCTACTTCAATATTTTCAAAGAACATTAATTTTATATGTAAACCCCGAGGGGAATCACAATCAAATTAAAAAGAACGATTAACAACCTTTTTATTAAGGGAGGGCAAAATTATAAAATAATATTTAATAATCAAATTATTTTTAATTTATTTTTTTTCTCCATTAAAATAAGACTGTCAAAGAACTAAATTGGGGGTGCAAAGGTAATTGTTTTTTATTCTCTTTCAAATTTTTAGCACATTTTTTTATAAATTAATTTTGATACTTTTGCAGGCCTTACTATACAGAATGTCTCCATTTGATCAAAACTCTGAACTTTTTCTATCTATTGTTGTTCCCGCATTTAATGAGGGAAATAGAATATCCCCTCTTTTTTTTGCTATAGAGGATCTGTTAAAAATAAATAAATTCAGTTTTGAGTGCATTATAGTTGACGACTCAAGTATTGATAATACACTTGAAGTCATCAGTTCAAATATAATTATTCAGCGCCTTAAGTCTGCGCAGAAATGCAGTATTATTACTAAGGAGAAAAACGCCGGAAAGGGCGAGGCATTAAAATCAGGTGTTGCAATAGCTAAAGGAAGGTATATTTTAACGTTAGATGCTGATATAGCAACTCATCCTATTGAAATTTTAAACTGGTTTGAAAACGGAAAAGAGGAAATAAAAAGCGACACTATTTATATTGGGTCAAGAGAACACAGAAACTCCACTATAAAAAGCGGATTTATCAGGAGATCTGTTGGAAGAGTATTCAATTTGATTGTTCGTGTAATTACCAAGCTTAATATAAGCGATACACAATGTGGTTTTAAACTATACCCATGTATAATTGGAAAGGAAATTTTTAAAGACCTTGTTAATACCGGCTGGGCCCATGATATAGAATTATTAAGCAGGGCACAATTAAAAGGATTTAAAATCAAAGAAATGCCAATAACATGGAAAAGCATTGAGGGCAGTAAAATTTCTGTGCTTAAAGATTCTATTCGCATGTTAAAAGAGACCATTAAAATTAGCAGGCTTTTAAAAAAGAAAAATGGATCTTAAAGAAATAAGCCATGGGGTTAACCAGCAAACGCACTGGTATTATTGCACTAAAAAAATCCCATTGATTCGATTTGTTGAAAATATATTGAAGCTTGGGTCTGCTCCTCTTTCCATTATAGATATTGGAGCAGGGACGGGTTACTTTTCGCAAGTTCTAAGTGAACATTTTGGTGAGCGAATCTCAAAAATAGTTTTAGTTGACATTAATTATTCCGAGCAGGAGGTTATTCAATCAAAAAATGAGCGGATAAAGAAAGTAAGATTTTTCTCAGGAGAAATAACAAACAGCCTGATTATTATGATGGATATTCTTGAGCATATAAAGGATGACACTGCTTTTTTAAATGAACTTGTTTCTAAAACAAAAGGAGTCAATTATTTTTTTGTGACAGTACCAGCATTCATGTCACTTTGGTCATATCATGACGAATATTTACTGCACTATAGAAGATATTCTTTAAATAGCATTTCAGAAGTTGTTAAAAAGAATCGTATCAATATCATATCTAAATATTATATTTATTTTTCTTTATTTCCCTATGCTGTACTTTTTCGAAAATATTTTCTCAGAAAGGACAATGCTCAAAACGACATGAGGGCTTTTCCTTTTTTTATAAATAAATTATTACGGTTTTTTTTCAGCTTTGAAATGTTGTTCAGAAAACTAAATAGAATTGCAGGGTTAAGCTGCTGTATCGAAGGTAAAATAGTTCAACGGTAAAAATATGTTAAAAAGAATCTTAGATCGATTGATACTTATTGATATAAAGGAAAAAAACATTGGTCGTGTTTTTTATAAGGCGAGTTGTGTTTTTATTCTTGCTTTGATGATATGTATAAGCGGTGATTTTGGCATTACCGGCGATGAAATGATACAGCGTAATCATGGAGATCTCTCGCTTAAATTTTATACAAGTCTTGGAAAGGACACTTCATATAAAAATCCACCACATGTTTTACCTGGCTGGGAGAATCAAAAATATTATGGATCTGTATTTGATGTTGTGTGTTCAATTTTTAGTAACCCCACTAATGCTTTCGAAACCAGACACCTTATAAATGCTATAAGTGGTTTCATTGGAATTCTTTTTTGTTCATTTATCGCATTGGAACTTTCAGGGGTCACGGGAGGTATTATTGCGCTCTGGTTCTTAACTCTTACTCCATTTTTCTTTGGTCATTCTTTTAACAATCCTAAAGATCTCCCGTTTGCATCCTTTTATATTGTCTCAGTTTATTATTTAATTCTTTTTGTAAAAGAATTTCCTTCACCAACAAAGAGAACTATAATTCTTTTATCTGTTTCAATTGGTATTTGTTTCGCAATACGTGTAGGAGGTTTATTGCTTTACCCTTATTTGGCATTGTTTAGTTTCATTGCGTCTTTCAACCATATATATAATAGAAACACTACCCTTTCCAGGCAACTTAAAAAGAAAAAGACAAAAAACAAAAGTGATATAAATTTCAAGGCGCTTTCTGTAATTATCAAAAAGGTACTGCTTGTTTGTTTAGTTTCATATGGCGTTGGTGTTATATTATGGCCATATGCAATTGAAAATCCTATCCTAAATCCTTTCAGAGCTTTAAAATTTGCATCAAACTCCCCCATTAGTGTAAACGTATTGTTTGAAGGAGATAATACCATGTCAAACGAACTTCCGTGGTATTTTTTACCAAAGAGTATGCTCATGACATGCCCAGAGGTAATTTGGCTTGGGCTTTTTCTTCTTCCATTTGCAATTAAAAACAAAACGATCAAGCTTCCTATTTTCATTTTATTATTCACCAGCTTATTTCCATTAGCATATATTCTATATAAACACGCAAGCGTTCATGGAAGCTGGAGACACGTGATGTTTGTTTATACACCTATTGTTGCTGCTTCTGCTGTAGGTTGGGATGGCTTGATAAAGAAAATGAACAACAGCAAAATAAAATATTTCATCTATTTATTACTTGGAGTATTGCTTCTGCATCCGGCGTTATTTATGATTAAAAATCATCCCAACGAGTATGTTTATTTTAATTTTACCTCGGGTGGTATTAAGAAAGCTTATGGCAAATACGAAACAGACTATTATTTTAATAGCCTGAAGGAGGCCTCAAATTGGTTTAAGAAAAATGTGCCAAGTAATGCTTCTAAAAAAACGGTGATATTTTCAACCGGGGCCAATTATCTTAAGGAGTATTTTAAAAGCGATACTAATTATCAAGCTAAATATGTTCGTTATTATGAAAGATATTACCAGGATTGGGATTATGCAATTTTAACTTCTGTCTATGTAAATTCTTATCAGATTACAAACAAAATATGGCCGTTTAAAAATACCATTTATAAAGTAGAGGCGGATGGAGTTCCATTATGTGTAGTTATCAAAAGGGAGAATAAAGATGATTTCCATGGCTTTACAGAACTGAACAAAAAAAACTATGTAGAAGCTAAGGAATACTTTAAAAAAGCAATTGCGTATGATGCCCAAAATGAAGGCGCATGGATGGGTTTAGGAGAGGCTTATATGAATTTGAATGAACTTGACAATGCAGAAAAAGCATCTTACCAGGCCCTTCAATTATATCCTGAATTTATACCTGCATTACTGTCGTACGGAATGGTGAAATCCAAAATGAATAAACTACAGGATGCTATAAATATTTACTCACGTGTAATTAAAGCAAAACCAGACTACGTTTTTGCATATTACCAAAGAGGCGTCTGTTATTTAAAATCAAATGATATGGATAATGCAATTAACGATTTATATACTGCCGGTACTTATGAGCCTACGCTAAAAAAAGAATGTTTTACCATACTTAGCAATATTTTTAAGCAAAAAGGAGATAATGAAAAAGCAAAACAATTTTTAGAAGACGCTTTAAAATAAACATAAGTTGCTATTGACAAGTTGAAAAATCAATGATGGGCGCTAACAATAATAAGATAGGATAAAAAAAGGGTGAGTGCGAAAACACTCACCTTTTTTTATGAATTTAAATTGAGATCAGGAATTTAACATCACCGGCATTACCAACATTAAAATATTTTCGTCCTTAGAATCAGTTTTTCCGGGCAATATCAATGCAGCTCTGTTAGGAGCAGACATCTCAACAATAACTTCATCCGACTCGATATTGGCAAGCATTTCAACAACAAATTTTGAGTTAAAACCTATTTCAGTGTCCTCACCAGAATATTGACATGTAAGTCTTTCATTTGCCTCATTAGAAAAATCAAGATCCTCCGCAGAAATATTTAATTCGCTACCGGATATTTTAAGACGTATCTGGTGTGTGCTTTTATTAGAGAATATCGACACCCTTTTGATAGAATTAAGAAATACGGTACGATCGACAATGAGTTTATTTGGATTCTCTTTAGGAATCACCGCATCGTAATTAGGATATCTTCCATCGATGAGCCTGCAAATTACATTTGTAGTGCCGAATGAAAACGATGCGTTATTTTTATTGTAATCAATTTTAACATCTGTATCAACAGTTCCCAAAATATTTTTCAATAAGTTCATTGGTTTTTTAGGAAGAATAAATGATGCGGATGATTTTGATTTAGCATCTGTACGCTGATACCTTACCAGTTTATGTGCATCGGTTGAAACAAAAGTTATATTATCAGATGACAATTGGCAAAATATACCTGACATCACAGGCCTTAACTCATCATTACCCGTAGCAAATATTGTTTTGTTAATTGCTGCTGCTAATACATTCGACTTTAATTCAATTGAAGAGGCTGATTCCATTGATGGAAGCTTAGGAAACTCATCTCCGTTATAGCCCGAAAGTTTATACTTACCATAATCGGAACTTATCTCAATGCCATATTTACTTTTATCAATGCTAAAAGTTAACGGCTGTTCAGGAAAAGTTTTTAAGGTGTCCAGGAGTAATTTAGCGGGAATGGCAACATTACCTTCATCTTTTGATTCAACGTTTAACCCAGTGGTCATTGTTGTTTCAAGATCAGAAGCCGAAATTGTCAATTGGCCCTTTTTAATTTCAAATAAAAAATTATCGAGTATAGGAAGAGTATTGCTGCTATTTAGAACACCACTTACGGCTTGTAGTTGTTTTAATAAATTTGAACTTGATACTATAAATTTCATGTGTAGATGTTTTTGTTTTTAAATGTCACATGGAATACGCCACATTTTCGGTTTTATGCCGACAGCTTATGGCTATTTCATGATATATGTGTTTAATTTTTGTTTGTTATCAGGAGGGCAAATATAGAATAATTGGGTAAAGTCCATAGGTTAAATAATCAGTATTTTTTAACAAAATACCAAAGACCAATGATCTCTTTGTTTTAAGAAAATATCCGGGAAAGGAGGAGAATCCAATTAAATCTTTATATGTAAAACGCAAACATCCCTTCGACAAATGCTCTGGGTAAACTACTCGTTTGCATTATAACTTAATGCCTATAAAGCAAACATCCCTTCGACAAATGTTCAGGGTAAACTACTCGTTTGCATTATAACTTAATGCCTATAACGCAAACATCGTCTACCTGTTCGTGAGATCCTCTCCAGTTTTCAAAAGCTGTTTCAAGTACTACTTTTTGATCTTTCATTTGTTTGCCCTGAATAGACAGGAGTAACTCCCTTAAAGAGCGGTATAAAAATTTCTTCCCCTTAGCACCGCCAAACTGATCAGCATAACCATCAGAAAAAATATAGATCGTATCCCCCTCAGTAAAATTTATGGAATGATTAGTAAACCCTTTCCTTCTTTCAAACAAGCCTATGGGTTGTTTATCAGGTTTTATCTCGTATAAACAATGAGTTTCATTGAACATAAGCGGGCTAAGCACTTTTCCATTATCCACCAATTCCTGACCATTTTTTACCCTCACAAAGTAAAGTGGATTATTTGCTCCTGAATATTCCAATACCTTTTTTGTGTTGTCGAATGAGCAAAGCGCCATATCCATTCCATCCCTGACTTCGGCTTCATCATTTTGCTGAAGAGTTTCTTCAACCAGGACACTTAATTTATCAAGTATTTCTGCAGGCTTAGTCAAACCAAATTCATTCACTGTACGCATCAAACCATTGTTACCCACAATACTAACAAGCGCACCCGGAACACCATGACCCGTGCAATCGATGGCTGCAATAAGAATTTTACCACCTTTGTTTACCATCCAATAAAAATCACCGCTTACAATATCCTTAGGTTTGTAGATCACAAATGAATTGGGAAGCAGTGCATGAATGTGGCGCTCAGCGGGTAGAATTGCGTCTTGCAGTCTTTTTGCGTACCTAATGCTATCTGTAATATTCTGGTGCGCCTGCGCAATTTCCACATAAGCCATCTGAATATCTTTATTATTTTTTTCAATGATCCTGCTTTGTCTTGTTATTTGAATATTTGCGGAACGAATCTTTACATATGAGAAAATACCACCGATGACAATCGCGATGCACAAAGAGTAAAACCACCAGGTTTTATAAAATGGAGGAAGGATAACAAATTTAAAAGATTGTGGAGCAGACCATACATTATTCTCATTGGCGGACTTTACAAGAAATTCATATTTATTGGGAGGAAGATTTGAATAGATCGCTTCTGTTTTAGCAGTAACGGGCAGCCAATCTTTATCTAGCCCTTTTAACATATATTGGTATCTAACCTTTGCAGGAGCAGATAGACTTACACCAACAAAATTAAATGTCAGGTAATTTTTACTGAAAGGAAGTTCAAGATTCACAGGCATACCGACCCAGTCAACAGAATCTGTGTGTTCTTTCCAGTTTGTAATCTGAGAAAAAAGGTTAACACTGTTTAATTTTACTAGGGGAAGTGATATTGTTTTTTTCTCATACTCCGGCCGATAGACCATTAATCCATTTACTGTACCGAAATAAATGTGGCCTGTTGAATCATCGACATATACAGAGTTACTTCTGCAATCTTTACCTGCAAAACCATTATCTCCATCGAAGTGAGTAACTTTTACAATTTTATAATTGTTCAACTCTATTCTATCTACACCATTGGGTTCACCAACCCATAGTCGTTGCTGCCTATCAAAAGCAATAGAATATGCATTATTCGAACTTAAACCGTCAGCTACCGATATTTTCAAAAACTTCGTTTCGTTTAAATAGTAAATTCCCTCGTTTGTTGCAACCCATAACACCCCTTTCTCATCCACAGTAACACAATTTATACGCTTTTCACTAATTCCATCTTTTGCAGAATACCTCTTCAATGAATTATTCTTCATAGAATATAAACCATCGTCGCAACCCATCCATAAGGTTTTATCAGAACTCATAAAAAGATTGTAAATACTTTTGGGTGACGACACACCGTCAAATGTCACTGGACTCAGCTTTCCATTTTCAACTACAGCAAGTCCAGCCAAAGTTCCCAACCAAATTTTATTGTCACTCTCAATTAAAAGATCATAACATCTATTGTATTTGTTCAATAGTTTTTTGTCAAATTCATAATTAATGAATTTACCATTACTGAATTTGCTTATCCCTGAATTTGTACCTATCCACGCGTATCCTTTGCTATCAATCTGAAGACAAAGAGCTTCTCCGCTTATTAAACCATTTGAATTTCCGTACGAGACAAATTTATTGTTTTTAAATATTGAAAATCCCTCATCTGTTCCACAATACATTTCCATTCCAAATTTAGAAATCACATTAATAGTTTTTCCGGTTAATCCGTTTTGTTCACCGTAATGCTCCCAGGCTAAATCGGGTAAAACAGAAATTCCATTTTCTTTTGAACCAAACCAAACATTTTTTTCTCTATCAATATAAATTTTCCAAACATTATTATTTACCAATCCGTTTTGTGTAGATATTTTCTCCAGCGAGTTTCTGTATTTATAAACACCAATGCTTGATGCAATCCATATATTACCCGCGCTATCATTATCTACAGAATAAAACTGGGTATTATAATAATCAGGTATGTCTTTTTCAAAAACAGGCGTTACAATACCTGACTCAACATTCATATTGAACAGACCGGCAGAAGTACAAAGCCAAAAATTAAATTCATCCTTCTGAGATACAGAATACACAAAATTTTCCTTTAAGCCATTTGCAGAATTAATATTTTGTAATGCTCCATTTTGAAAGTAAAAAACGCCACTTCCCAAAGTACTAAACCATATTCCCCCTTTTGTATCTTCATAAATGTTGAATACAGCTGCACTATCAAGCAACTTGCCAAAATTCCGTCTTTCAAAAAACCCTTTTTCAAATTCGCATACTCCCTTGCCGGTACCCAACAATACCTCATTATTCTTCAACTTAATAATATCGAAAATCCTATTACTAGTCAATTTATCCTCGATGTTGTAATTAATAATTTTATTATTTCTAATAAAAGAAACTCCGTTATTAGTTCCAACAAGAAAAGTACTTTTATCGTATTGCAGTATCGAATAAACTACGTTATCAACCAAACCATTTTTGGTGGTGATATATTCAAATTTACTACCATCATATTTTGTAATACCTCCATCGTTTGTGCCGAACCACATAACTCCGGCATCATCCTGAAGAATACTTAATACCTGCGCCTGAGACAACCCGTTTTCAGTCGTAATATTGCTGAAAAAATATTGTTGCGAATGAGAAAACCTCGAAACAAAAAGAAGTAATAGAAAAAAAGTAAATTTTAACTTAGAAATCACAATTCAAAAATACGCTTTTATTAAAAAGGGGCCCCAGAAATGAAGCCCCCTTTTAAGGATAATTATAAAATTTGCTTTAATCTTTTATCAATGTAGCGGAACTGGAATTTTCGCTCCCTTCATTTACCATTACAAAGTAGAGCCCTGAAGGCATTTTTGCCATGTCTAATTGAAAATTATGTATTCCAATTTCTTTGGTACCACCATCGATGGTTAAACATTTAGCACCCAAGGTATTATAAACATTAATTAAAACAGAAGACTTTTCATGCAGCCCTAACTGAAGCGTTGTATTATTACTTGCTGGATTTGGGAACACTTTAAGTAAATTATAAGAAAGTGCTTTAGGTTCGTTAAGTCCAACAAAGGTTGCTGTTGTATATATGGAGTCTTCTCCTACGAAAAAATCTAATGAACTGTTTGTAACAGTAGTAACAACAGTAAATGTATAGGTATTTGCCATAAACAACCCCGGTATATCTACATGGATCTCATACGTTCCAGGCTGAAGATTACTAATCACAAAATTACCACTACCAGTTGCTTGGCTTTCTGCCATTGCCTTACCACCGGGAGTTTTTTTAACGATTATATCTACACCAGGTATAACTTCTGCAAAGGGTAATGGATTAGGACTTGGTATTGCCGGGCCATTTTTCCAGAAAGGAGCAATTAAAGTTATGCTGCCAGATAATAAAACGCTGTTTGACTGCGCAGGAATATATTGCAAGCTAATATCCCTTCCCGATGTGTTACACTGACACGCCAAGGTATTAATTGTATCTGCACCCAACCAGTTTGTTGTATCACCATAAAATGTTGTTAATGCATTGGAGTAAATGGCAGTATCAGGTCTAATTGCTACAAGGTATGTTCCATAAGGAATTGAATCAAACAAATAATTACCATTTATATCAATATCAGATACATCAAGAATATCATGAACTGAAAAAGTTGAATTTTCACGATACAACAATGCTTTACAACCTGGACAGGACGTAACCGCAGTACCACCTATATTTTCATAAACGGTGCCGGATATCGTTCCAAAATCAACAGGCAATGTATACCATGCATAATTAGTAAGGGCCGTAGATGTGGTATCAAGCATTTGCTGCATCAAAAGAATTGATGATCCAAATGTGTTATTGCGAAGAAAAATATATCGATCAAACCTTGAAGGATAAGCTGATCCTAGAATCGTATCGAACCTGATGTTTGTTTCCTTTGCCAATAAAACATTATCAAAAGTATCGACAGGAGTAATTAATGTTCCATATCCAATGCCTTCAAGTTTTTTTATTCCCTGCCTTACATTCATTGTATCTAAACCAGGGTACACTAGGTATCTGGAACTATCCACCAGAAGTCCACCATAAGCAGGATTGGAAGGTGTAAACAATTCATCATCTATCGCTATAAAAGCAGTATCAATTCCATAAGAAGCCATTAGACTATTTGTGGTATAGGCACCGACCGCCCATATTCCATTTGTATCAATCCTAAAAAAAGTAAAAGTAGAATCGTCAAGAGGGAATGGTGCTCTTAAAAACGATACATGAGTTGCAGTAGGAAAAAAAGAAAGGTATTGAGAACAATTACAATTAGGATCCGACTTATCAAATGTTGCCAATACAAATGTATCCGAAGGGTTAACAAACTTATTAGAATAATCCCAAAGCTGCGGAGTAGCTCCCGATGCGGGTATTCCCATAGCAGGATTATTCTTCTCGTACACCTGCTTTATTTTTGTGCCAGCAACAGGTAAATAGCGTCCTTTAATTTGTGGACCCTGAGCAAAACAAATGTTAATAATTAATAGAGATAAGGAAGTAAAAAATATTTTCATTTTTGGATAATTTAATTATGCCCTAAATTACCAAAAAAATTGCAACTAAACCTTAGGTTTGCTCATAAAATACCCAGGGGTTTGTAATAATTTACCAAAAACGAAATACTGTACACTTACAAAGTCCTTACCATCATTTATAAATGTATACATATGGTCCGGATCGTATTTTATGGGCTTTCCAGCTATTTCCAGGCCTTCAATTTTATGCGGCATATGATATAGCGTTATTGCATTTTGTTCATTTTTTTTATTTGTAACAGTAATTTTTGCAAAGGCCATATTTTTAAAAACAGCATCTTTTAAACTATCTGCTGCATCATTTTTCAGTATCTCATATTGTATATTCTGATAATACGATAAGTACCTTTTCATTTTCATTACATCACCATCTAAAATTAATGCGTTCTTCTTTAAATCTTTTACCTCAAAAGAATTATTCCCGTTATTAAATACCTCGAATGAATTGTCAAGCTCCTCAATGTACTCCACCTTAACGGACGCAATATCATCGGGATAATACCTGAAAACAAAACGTGCCCTCCAATCTCTTAGATCGGTAAAATACCTCACGCCCACATTCCCATTAAATCCTGGCATAAACATAATGAAAGGAGCAGAAGAGTTTTCACCTGTTTTAGGATCGGACAAAAGCATATAGGTGGCCAAACCATCCTGCGTTTCGCCACCAACATAATAGGATTTTACAAGGCCATCCTTTTTATAGATTTCAATTTTAACTGATGAAGATGCAAGAGATTTGATTATGGTTTCTTTTGCCGCGTTTGGGACCGGGCTCATTACCTCTATATTTTTTATCGTCTCAAGTAAATTATCAACAACACCTTTGTTGGCAACATACTTCCCTTCCACCTGCCAATCGCCATTACCAAGTCTTTCAAGTGTAACACTATGATTAGACCTGTCCGCCATAAATATTTTTGTTATCGAAGCTGTATCCCTTACAGCAAAATCGCGAAGCTCCTTTTTAATCGTACCATTCGTGCTTTTATTTATTACAAGCCAAAAAGTAAGTGGAGCCAAAAGGGCAACCAGTATAATAGCTATTTTATTTTTTTTCATAGTTAATATCTATTTAGCAAAACGTTTTCGTCTTAAATAAAATAAAGTCATTGCTACAAGGGCCAAAACCGCCAATGGCATAACCGTATTTACAACCTGCCATTTTAGTTTCTGAGTTTTTATTTTTTTCTTATCCAGCAATCTGAGTTTAACTTCTCTTGAACGAACAGATAGAATACCAGTATCATCGCACAGGTAATCAATGCAGTTCAGTAGAAAATTTTTATTTCCAAAAGTTCGTTGCGTTGCAACATCGTAGCCTAATGGAAAAACTTTACGGGTAGAATATTGTACCACATTTTTTATCACATCGCCATCACTTATAACGATCATACTTGTTGAAGTACTTTTTTCTTTGAAGGCTATAAATTTATTTTCAATAAAATCTTTTGCAAGTCCGCGGTTCTTATACAATGATTGAAACTCTCCTTCCAACAATACAGCAACGGGTTTAAATGAATCTCTGAACTGGCGCTCATCTGGCTTAATGTTTACCATTCCCAATGCAACTCTTACAGGGGCATTTACTGTTTTGGAATATTTAGAACTGGTAAGCAATATTGTTTTATTAATTCCTTTTGCCGAAACAGTATCGATGCTGCTAACAAATTCAAATTTTATCAAATCCAGATTATTAACAATGGGGTGCTTGCTTTGAGGCATGATTAATGGATTAAATATCCATGGCTCCAATTCCCATCTTGGTTGATTGCCATACAATGCTTTATTCACCATAATAAAAGACGATTGCAGATCCTGAACAAGATTTGTATTTATCCTCACGCCATATTTAAATAATTGATCATCGAGATTCATTGTATTGCTTAGGCCAACAGAATACCCAGTTGCCAGACTGTCAAGATCAGTATATACCATATCCAGCAGCCAAAGAACCCTACCTCCATTCATTATAAACTGATCAATTACAAACTTATCTTTTTCGGAAAATGCAGAATCGGGTTTTGCAATAATAATTGCTTTGTACTTGTTCGCCACTTTTATTTTTCCTGAGGGCAGAGAATCTCTCTCAGATAATGATGCGATATCTTCATTGAGCGCAACCCTATCCACAGTATAATTACTCCTTAGAGTGCGAATAATATCTGCAGTTCTGATAGTATCTAATTCATGATGTCCTTCGAGAAAAGCAATACTTGGCTTCCCTTCCTGTCCCAAATTTTTGATGGTACTTGCCAAACCAAACTCTAAAGCCTGAACAGAATTATTTAATACTTCGTCCGGACCAACTCCTGCCTGTGTTTGTAATAATTCCCAGGGCATTTCTTTCCCCCTATATGAAACAAGAGCGCCAGGAAAAATTATTTGTTCGGTTTTGCCTGTTTCTTCTTTCACTTCAAGATTTGTGGGCTTTAATCCTTTCTGATACAATTGCCTGTAAACTTCATCGCGCTGTTTCTTATCCGGATTTTCGGAAGGATTAATAAATTCATACTCGATATTAGAATTTGAATACAACCTGCACTCATCCAGCATAATTTTTGTTTCGTCACGGAGTCTTTTAAATCCAGAAGGAAATTCGCCTTCGAGGTAAACTTTTACGTATACCACATCCTTAATATTGTTCAGAAGATCTTTCGTATTCTTCGAGAGCGTATATCTTTTTTCGGAGGTAAGATCGAAGCGATGAAAAACATAAGAAGAAATAATATTTATAAATAGAATAATAACTATTACCAGCATAAGCTGAATAGTATCTCTCCTTTTATTTTTTCTTTTCACTACCATTTTCTGCTTTCCAAAGATGTTCGTGTAAAAAGAATAAACAAACTCATGATGCTTAAAAAGTAAACCACATCTCTTGTATCAACCACTCCCCTGCTCAATGATCTATAATGATCATTCATACCCAGCCTAATAATGAAATCATCTACTTTGCCAAATAATTCAAATGCACTTAAGGCTTCAAAGCCATAACACATAAACAAACAAAGCGATATTGAAAAAATAAATGACAGAATCTGGTTATCAGTAAGAGAGGATGTGAAAACTCCTATAGAAACATATGCACCGCCAAGCAACAGCAATCCAATATATGAACCCCAGGTTCCGCCCGAGTCAATATTTCCAGGAATGCTGCCAAGCACATAAACAGAATAATAATAGATGAGTGTTGGTAACAAAGCACAAACAACTAAAATAAATCCGGCAAAAAATTTAGCCAATACAATTTGCAGATCACTTAAAGGCCTTGTAAGTAATAACTCAATAGTTCCTGCTTTCTTTTCATCAGCAAATGAACGCATGGTAATGGCAGGAATAAGAAATAGAAAAATTATTGGGGCGAGACTAAAAAGAGGATCTAAATTCGCAAAGCCATTTTCAAGAATATTTGAATCAAACGGCAATACCCACATCACCAGGCCGGTCGCAATAAGAAATACACCGATCACGATATAGCCTATCAATGAATTTAAAAAGGAACTTATCTCCTTTTTTAAAAGGGTTATCATAAATGATCAGTTTAAAAATTTAAACTAAAGAATAACGAACAAAAGTAATATTTTTGCGCTCTTAATTCCCTATTCCTTTTGAACAAAAGATTAACCTATTCTTTCTTCTTCCTTTTTACCTGCCTGCAATACATGGATGGGCAAAATGCAAATATATGGTACTTCGGGAACGGAGCGGGCATTGATTTCACCAACGGTTACCCAATGGCAATTAACGGTGAATTATATACGAATGAAGGCTGCGCTGTGGCCAATGATACTTATGGAAAACTACTATTTTATACTGATGGTACCACCGTGTGGAACAATAAACATGATACGATATCGGGTGCTGTCGGTCTTGGTGGTGGAAGATCCACTACACAATCAGCAGTTATAGTACCTATTTCTTCAAAGACAGGACAGTATTATATTTTCACCGTATCTGAACAAATAAGTAAGCCCGGTTTATCGTATTCTATCATTGATATAAAAGCGAATAAAGAACAAGGATCTGTTCTAAAAAAAAATGTTCCTCTTTTATTCCCTGTAACTGAAAAGCTCATTACAGTGAAGCATTGCAATGGCAACGATACCTGGGTTATTGTACACGAGTGGAACACCAATTCATTTTACTCCTACCTGGTTTCGGATAAAGGAGTTTCTCAGCCTGTTATTTCGAGTGTTGGTTTGGTACATAAAAGTTTTGGTGCACCGGAAAGCGGAGAGGCCATTGGTTATTTAAAGGCATCGCCAGATGGAAAAAGGTTAGCCATTGCAATAAATAAAATTAGTTTTAGCAATATCCAGTTATTTGACTTTAATCCGGCTAGCGGAAAAATTAGTTTGCCTGTAAGCCTTTCCGCTGAAGGAAATGCATATGGGGTATCGTTTTCTCCCGATAATACAAAATTGTATATCACATTTGACTCTGGCCCTAATGGCCTCGTGCAATATGACCTAACCGCAACAGATGTGCGGGGCAGTGAGACAATTATTGCAAAGGGTGAAAGAGGCAGATTTGGCGCTCTACAAACCGGACCTGATGAAAAAATATACATTGCCACTGCATCGCCTTATTTAAATGTGATTACTAACCCTAATGGTAAAGGACCAAAATGTAATTACAAAGAAAGAGCGGTTGACCTTATGGGTAAGTACAGCACATTCGGACTTCCCTCCTTTCCTGAAAACATTTTTGGAAGCACAAGATTGAATCTGGGAAGGGACACTAATGTTTGTGATAATAAATATGAACTCAGATGCAATGTAAAAGCCAATGAAACAAATTGGTCGACCGGTGAAAAAACATCATCCATTATTGTTACAAAAACTGGAAAGTACTGGCTTACCATTAAAAACGGAGATTGTACGGAGACCGATTCTATAACTGTTACACTTAATAAAACCGGAAAATTAAAACTTGAATTAGGGAAAGACACATCATTTTGCGACGAACAATTTACATTGGATGCAAATAACCCGGGTGCAAAATACAAATGGAGCACAGGAGCAACAACACAAAAAATAATCATTGAAGAATCTGGAAAATACCTGGTATTGGTAAACGATGAAGTCTGTTCAAAAAAGGATTCCATTAAACTAAACTTCAGAGGGCAACCGGTTTTTATTCCCGTAACAGAATTTACTCCTAACAATGGAGGTTTCAATGAACGATTTGATTACATCATAGAAAACATTGACTACTTCGAACTTAAAATTGAAAATAAAAAAGGAAAAACGGTTTTCAAATCGAAAAACATGCAGGAAAAATGGAGAGGATATTATAAAGATAAAATTGTGGCCTCCGGAGTTTATTCCTGGACATTAAAATACAAAAACGAATGCCAGGGAAAAGAAACATTTGTAAAAAAAGGTGAAGTGAAGGTGTTGCGGTTTAATTATTGATCTCTAAATATCACTCCAAATAATAGTGTTATCTTAACCGCGACCTTTAGGTCGTGGTTAGCTCTGTAACATTAAGGGGCTTTAGCCCTGAAACGGAAAATATTTATCAATAAACTTTTTATAGTCTTCCATAAATGTTGTTTTCATATGATGTTCTTCCTGACGAGAAATATAGGCTCTAACATTATCAAGTTGAGATTCACTTATAGATGTGGCAAATATTCATCAGCCCATTCGAATTTTGACTTTGTAACTTTTTCTTTGTTTATCCAAAATGCCGACTCACCTTTAATTAATTGCATTCCCTTCGAAATACTCATTTCAGCATTTAATCCAAGAAGACAATGCAGATGATCGCGATGACCATTAATGCAATCAATAAAAATTTCTTTTTTTCTTGCGTTCTCTTTTATATGCTGAATTACCTTTTCTTTTACATTATCGACAAAATAAGGATACCTATTTTTAGTACCCCATACTGCGTGAACCCAAATTCTAACTAATGCCATCTGATAAATATTTTCAGGGCTAAAGCCCTTGTTTTTATTATTCCATTCTCCGCTCTAAAGAGCGGAGTTAAAAACACTTCCATTAACCACGCCTTTAGGACGTGGCTTTAATCGTCAGTAAATCATTCGGGCTTCAGCCCTGAACTTTCTATATGATGTTTTACAGAAACAAATGTAAATAGATTAACCCAAGTTTTAGTCATTAGCAACTTAATGAAAAAAGTATTGTTTCTCCTATCGTCCACTCTGTTTTTTTCAAATTTATTTGGACAAGTAGAGAAAGATTCTGCTATAATAGAATTTATAAAAACCAAAAAAGATTTTGTATTGTTAACCGATACAAATTTCCTTCCTCAAACAATTATACCTTATTATGAAAGCGTTGCAAATTATATGTCAAAAAATAAAATGAACATGAACGACTATTATGTTTGGACAAGTTATATTAAAAACCAAGCAACTTCTATCTGCATTCCAATTTGTCACTATGAAGGCTTTAAATTATTGAAAGATTTAAAAAATAAAGACGAAGAAGCTAATAAGAATAGAAAGAAAAACGATCCCTTAATTATAACAGATATCAATGGGAATGTAAGTGGTATTGATGGCGATTTAGAAATTGACAAAAAGACAAAAAAGGTAATGCGTTTTAGCCTATGGCAGTAACCTACTTCATATTAATAAACTGAAGTGGCAATTCATATTGACCTCTTCTAATCAATCCGATCACGGCCTGCAGATCATCTATTTTTTTTGCTGTAACACGTATTTGTTCATCCATCATCTGGGCCTGTACTTTAAGCTTTGAGTCTTTTATATCTTTCAATAATTTTCTAGCGGAATCTTTATCAATTCCCTCTTTCACTTTTATATCCTTCCTTATCATATTGCCGGAAGCATAATGTTCCTTACCGGTATCCAAACATCTTGGATCAAGTTTTTGTTTCACCATACGCATCCTTATGGCATCAATGATGGCTTCCATACGCATATCATTTTCGGTAACAATTTGTATCGACATGTTTTTTTTATCCAACTCCACAGTGCTTTTCGAATCTCTGAAATCGAAACGATTAAGTATTTCTTTTTTGGCAACATTGAAGGCGTTATCCAATGTTTGCGCGTCAGTTTTACTTACAATATCAAATGAAGGCATAAATGAAATTTAAATTTGATAATTAGAAATTAAAAATTAGTGGAGTGAAATTATAAAAATTTAGGGATGAATATGATTAATCCTATAATTAAAGCGATGATAGATGCTATTAATACAGCAGCGGCGGCAAGGTCCTTTACTTTTCCTGCGAGTTCGTCATGATCGAGTGATACTTTATTTACTAAAAACTCTATTGATGTATTTAGAATTTCCGCCACAAAAACAAGTCCTATTGCAGCAACCAAAAAACACCACTCTATATTGCTTACATCAAACAACCATCCCATAATAACCACACCTATTACGGCCAGTAAATGTAACCAGGCATTTACCTGTGTTGCAAAAAAAACCACAAGCCCGTCAAGCGCGTATCCAAAACTTTTAAGTCTTTTACCAAAAGAAAATTTATTCTCCATTCTTTTTTGTTTCTGTAAAAATAATGAGTGTGTAATAAACCAATAAAATAAATAATCCAAACGAAAAACTAAAGAGTACCATATCTTTGTGCTGAATCGGGTGCAACACATGACCCAATATATCTTTTATTAATAATATTGGATCAGTTAACAAATTCCAGCTGTTATATCTTTCAAAACGTCCAAGATATACTCCGTAACCACTTAAAAAAGCCGCTCCCACCACTACAACCCGCGAAAAATATTTGTTGGCCACATTCGACAAAATATTTTGCACATTATAAAGCGAAATAAGACCCAACATTAAACCGGTCCAGCCAAAAGATAAAAGCAGAATAAGGTCAAACCACTTAGGAACATCGGGCCGCGTGTGTAAATGAAAAAGGTCGGTAAGTATATAAGGCCCATTGGGGAAAAACACCAGCCATGCCATTAAAGCTCCGAATAAAAGAAGTTTATTTTTTAAAACAAACGGATGTTCTTGTATCGCAATAGTTATTGCATAAGGTATCCAGGCCAGGAACAAATTCCAGACAAGAAATAAATACATAAGATTAGATGAATAATACATGCGCACCATTATTTGTATAACACAAAGAACGGAAGCAAAAACAGAAAGTTTTAAAAGTTTAGCATTAAACATACGCTGCTTGTTTTTTATTTTGTAATTGATTTTTAACAGAAAGAAATAATGAAAATAATATCATCGCCTCACCTACTACAAACATCCACCAATTATAATGCGACGGAATATAGTTGGTAATTTCATTAAACATATTTTCGTTGTTCGATAATGTCCACACTTTATGCGGGTGATCATTTACTGTTAAGTAGCTTACGTAATCCCACATAAAAGAGATCATGATCATCAGGCAGCCAAACACAAATAACATAACCTGTGAAACAGAGAATTTAAGCGGCACACTTTTTCCATCAAAGTAAACGGTTGTTATACAAAACAAGATCATTGTAAGACTTACAATACATGGAGCCAGCACGGGCCCTATCCATGGAACAGGAATAAGAAAAAGAATATCCCAGGTAAATAAAGATTCGGGCCAGTTGAGCAATAATTTTAAAAAAACATAATAAAAAATATCCCAAATAGCGAAACAAAAAACAAAAAATGACCAGCGTTGAATCCTGTTTTTTCCAACTAAATACCCTATAGTGGCCAACATAATTATAGTGGCCGCTTCCCGCAAAAACTCAGTTACTGCAATACTGGGTTCAATTGGAGCCAGAGGAAATGAAAATCCGTTAGGGTAATACATTTTGCGCAGGTAAACTACTACAGACGTTTCCAGGAAACCCATGGCGATGCTGAAAATGGTGAGCAGTAAAAAAAGTTTATATGATGACTTTTGCATATTGATTTTATTAATTATCAGCAGTACCAGTTCTTACAACGCAATTGGGCAGCGCTTTTTCAAGAAGCACCAATTCTCTTTCGGAAATGTTTGTCACTTTTAATTCTTTCAGGTTTACCAACTTATATAACTCATCCCATTCGGTAATATTATTATTCCTCAGATCAAGGTATTTGAGTTGCTTAAGTTGATTTATTCCTTTTAAACTTTGGATGGCATTATAACTTAAGTCTAAATATTCCAATGAATCCATTTTTAAGACAAACTCGATATTAGCAAGTTCATTCTTACTCACATACAAATATTTTAACTTCTTAAGCTGCGCCAGCGAGTCTAGCCCCACTCTTATCCCACACCCGGACACATCTACATATAGGAGATTTGTTAGTGTTTTTAGAGACGAAATATCATTAATTGGGTTATTATATATACTTAACTCTTCGAGAAGTGAAAGAGCAGACAATAATTTTATGTCAGTAATTTTATTATTAGCTGCATAAAATTGTTTTAGTGTGCGGCAATTACTTATTCCCGTAATGTATGATAGATTATTATTTTCCACATCCAACTTTTCCAATAAAGGAAAACTTGCTTCGGGTGCACTGAATACCAAAGCAGTTGTATTTTTCTTTTTCCCTCTTTCCATACCTAACGAAAGAAAACTAAGATCGGAGAGCAAATTGTCTGATAAGCTTAAGTCTTTCACAGATTTATTCGCAATAACCAGCTGAAATAACTTAACACTTCCGTAAGAATTGCCAATAGAGTTATTAGAAATATCCAGTGTTTCTAATTTGGGAATTATCGGAAACGAATCCATACTCGTTGTAAAGCATTTAGAAATAACGAGGGAATTTAACCTGGAATAGGATGAGAGTTTATTGTAATTGTCTATCTTATTATCAGACAAAGAAAGTGACTCCAACACAGGAAACTGCGGGAGTGAATCCAGGTTCCTTATTCCATTAGCAGCAACATCAAGATGTTTAAGCTTAGGAAACTTGCTTAATGTTTTAAAATTTTGAATGCTGTTAGATGAAATGTCAAGAGACTGCAAATTATTTAACAGAGGGAGTAAATCAATGCTAGCCATTTGATTGTCGCTAAGCTTTAAGTCCTTTAACTCCGGGAACCAAGCCAATTCCGATAGTGAATCAAAATTACTTGTCGAAAGATCCAGTGATTCCAGCTTTTTAAAATATTTAACCGGACTGAGAGACTGAATTTGATTGTAATGATTCAATTTAAAAAAATTTATCTGAGCAATATTTTTTTCTTCCAAAAGTTCGCCAAACACCCGTTGTTTTTCATAAGACCATGATTGCCATTTTTGATCTTCCATACCCTTCATGAAATCGAATATTTTTTTGTGAAGGCCGGGTTCAAACCCAGCATAAGACACACCACGTGAACGATTATAATAATTTCTTGCCTGCATATCATCGAATGTTTTAATATCAGACGGCATGTTTATTAATTGTGGAATATTTTTAAAACTTAAATCGAGTAAAAAATATTTTTCCACTTTCTTCCCCTCGGAAATTGCCTTATTAACATTAAACGAAGTAATTGCTACGTCCCAATTTATCAGTGAACCAATGATCAATAGTGCATATGCAATAAGAGCGTTTGATCGGAAAAGAAACCAGTTGCTTTTTATTTTAGCTATTTTAACATAAGCCGTAATCAGTCCTATCATCGTAAGTATCAGATAAGCATAAACGCCGATCTTTTTATAACTCAACCCATATTCGCCTATATACATATTGTTCCTATACACAGTAGAAACAATCATAAAAACATTTTGAATGATCCAGACATGTGCAAGAAGTTTGATTACTTTATTAGCCGGACTAAAGTTTTGGCGGCCGCGGAAATAAAATAATATGATGAGAATAGCGCAAATGACAGACATGATCAATGTGCCTACGCCGTTGTGTACAAAATCTTTATGTTTTAAATCGGCGGGAAGCTTACCGTCAAACCATAAGTAGGTAACATCAAGACTGTTTACCGTAAACAATAAAATATTTAAGATCGACAAAAGCATCACTCCAGATAATTTTTCAGAATCACTAGTGATCAGTTTATTTATAAAATTTTTTTCATTTATCGAATCTGCGTACAGCGTGTTCGAGTTTTTTTCATCAACATTTGCAATTCCAACAAAGCGTTTGTTATAGAAAAAGCCGTACATAATTATTAAGCCGCTGATAGTAAAAAATATCCAGGGAAAAGAAATAAAGTCGAGATTAATATCCTTTGCGAAATCATTGAACAAAGGATTACCCTCTTTGTACATAAAAAAGAAAATGGTGCTAACGATCAGACAAGTTGTGACAATTAATAAGTTAACATAAGCAGGTCTTGAAATTTTATCCGCAATATTTTGTCTCTTCCTCTCCGCCCAGTCAATGAACATAAAAACTCCAGAAGTAGAAACTGACACTATTGACATAAAAATTCCTGTAAATACAGAAACTCCTGCACTTAAACTAAATGACGCAAGTACACAGAAGGAAATAACATTAGCAATAATTGACAATGGACTGGAATAATACATAATTGCGAATGATGATAGTATAGATCCAACAGCAGCAAAAATCCATTGCGTATTTTTCAATACTTTGTTATCCCGCAAAACTGATGCGATAACAAGAAAAATATTAAACAGAAAAAAATTAATTCCGGGAGATTGCTGATAAAAAAGATAGCTGTATAATGCTATAGAGATTATTAAAATCCAATCGTTCTTTTTCATGTGTATAAGATTATAGGGCGTTTTTTTGAGTTAATTGTTCGAGAGAATTTATTTTTTTATAACAGAGATACAGTGGGATAATACCAAACACTCCGAAAGAACAATCGATGATGATATGATAAAGAGGAATATGTCGTATTGGTCCGCAAATACAAGCCAGTGGAATAACCATTAAACAGGCGATCATGCCAAATTCAATGATCCATTTATTGCGAACAGGATCCCGGTAAGGGCCAATAAATGCAGTTGCAATAACAATGTGAGCAAATGCGAGCCAATCGGTTCCATAAAATATAAATGGATATTGTTCGTTGGTAACTCTGATTGCATTATAAACATCGAGGTACCAATGCTGTATACCCGCAGGTAAATAATCTGCATAAGGTGCTATTAAGCCCATCTCCCACTCTAGTGGGAAAGCGGTAATACCGCTGAGGACAAGAAGTACCATAAAAGCGACAAGCCATCTTCGGATTGTTCGCAAAATAACAAGTTCATTTTCCATAAAGTACTTTGTATTTCAAAGTTAAAACTCAAAAAAAATATTTTTATTGCTTGCTTTTAAAATTTATTGGGTTGATAAGTCTCCTTAAAATTAACCATCACCCAATTTACAATTCGCTTTAAAAGAATTTTATAAACTATTTCATTTTCAATTTTCTCATGAATAGGCAACTCCTTGAAGTAATTATTAGTCAGCGTATAACAGTAAATTAAATGGCCTACAGTTAAGCCTATAATTACTACAAAATGAATCGAAGAAAGCAGGTCAAAAAACTCTACTGAACTAAAAATATTAAATAAGAATATTTCCGGTATCAAAAACACAATGCTTAAAAACGCAGATACAATAAATGATAATGGGAACATGAAGAGCGCCAAAATTATTATTGATTTTCCCATCAGCTTCTTATTCTCAAGAAACAACATAGGTACTCCTATAATCATCGATACCAATATAAATATGATGTGAGCAAAAAAAATAACTATGAAAAAAGGAATGAATAGCCCCATATTACTACTTAATTTAATTTCTTTTTTTAATCAGATTTTCCAACGCATTTAAATGTTCTTCAAACGCTTTTTTGCCATCTCTGGTAACACCGTAACTGGTATTGGGTTTTTTACCAATGAATTTTTTCTTGACTTGCACATATCCTTCTTTCTCTAAAGCTGTTATATGACTTGCGAGATTACCATCTGTTAGATCAAGCATTTCCTTTAATGCTTTAAAATCGACCCAGTCGTTTACAACTAGCACCGACATAATGCCCAATCGTATTCGATTATCAAAAGCTTTATTTAAAAATTGAATATAATTTTTCATATCAAGCCCTACTCTCTTTCATATTTGTAATACATACGAATCCCATAAACAATATGCAATACTCCAAACCCTATTGACCAGAAAATTAAACCGTGCCCTGTGTAAAACGCACAAACAAGTCCTAAAACGATTTCCAGCAGACCCAGGTAACGGATATCATTGAGGGTATATTTACTTGCATTCACTAATGCCAATCCATAAAAAATGAGCATACATGGTCCAACAAGACCAACTATTCCATGGTAAAGAAGTATTATACAAAACAATCCACCGGTAAATAAAGGGATGCATAGATTAAACAGGAGGCGCCTGGCGGTTGAATCCCACATGTTTTGTCCGGATTTTTTTGCTTTGCGCTGTGTTAAAACAAAACCAGTGATAAGTGACAATGCAAGTACAATAAATGCATCTAAAAAAAAGAAGATATAACTTGAATCGCTTACTCTTCTATAAAACAAGGAAGACATGATCCTGTCGCCAATGGAGCTCGCTTCCGAAGCAGGCATTTCCTGCATATAGTTATAAGCAAAATAAGCACCAATTAGCGCATAAGTCCCGGCAAATACACCCGACAAACCACTAAGAGAGATAAACCTGGAGGAGCGCTCCATAAGCGTTCTTATTTCGTTGAGCGTATCTAATTCTTCTTTTTCTTTCATACAAAAGTACTTTGAATTACAAAGTAAACGGTTTTGTACATAAGCACCAAATAAATCATACTTTTTAATGCGTTTATTTATTAACTATTTCGGCTTTTTAACATTTTGTAAGCCTGACAAACGCTATATTTGCATTACTACATTTAATTGATTCATTTAAACACAAAAAACTTTACATGAAAAAAACTTTACTCCCCCTGTTATTGCTATTGGCTATAACCATAAATTCATTCGGACAATGTATGTTAAGCCATATTCCGCTTAATAGCAAAGTAAGTAATGCCTCTCTTGTTGTTGAAGGTAAAGTTGTTTCTCAAGTCTCTTTTTGGGATATAGGAAATAAGAATATTTTCACCCGTAACAAAATTGAAGTTTATAAAATATTTAAAGGCTCCTTACAAACAGCCTTTATAGAAGTAATTACTCAAGGTGGCATAGTAGGAAACGATATGCAAACCGTAGAACCATCCTTACAATTAAAAGTTGGAGAGATAGGAGTTTTTACTTGTAATAATACAACTGTAAATGTTCCTTTTACACACACCTCATCTATACCACAGTTTGATGCGTATGCATCAGTACAAGGATTTATTAAATATGATCTGCAGAGCCAATCAGCGATAGCCCCTTTTGAAAAATATTCAGACATAAGCACAGTCCTTTATCAGTCTATAAATTCTGTTACAAATAATAATTACCAGACTATAAAAACAGTAAACCTTAATCCATCTCAAGGAATGCAATTTGTTGTTGCGCCTTCAATTACAAATATTAGCCCTTTAACAGTTACTGCAGGTACTAAAACACAAATTACAATTACAGGTAGTAATTTTGGTGCTTCACAAGGAAGTGGCTTTGTTGAATTCTTTGATGCGAATACAGCTTCAGGAGTACCAACCTATACTCCGCTTGCATCAGAATATATTTCATGGAACGATAATACTATTGTAGTTGAAGTTCCATCAAGAGCAGGGACAGGAACAATTGATGTTACCCAAGCAGGATCAGGAAGCAGCGGCCAGACTTTAACAGTTAGCTATTCACAATTAAATTATACAACAGGCGGCAATGCATATCAACCAGATCATGTGGATGATAATGGATCGGGTGGCTATACATTTCAGATGCATACTGACTTTGATGCTAATAGTGCAGCTAAGGCTTCATTTTTAAGAGCTTTGGATACGTGGCGTTGCAATACAGCAGTTAATTGGACTAATGGTGCTACTACAGCAATTGACGCTGTGGCAAGTGACAATGTAAATGTAGTTCGGTTCGATAATGGTGGCGAACTATCTGTAGGTGTATTAGGAGTTTGTTCCAGTTGGAGAAGCTTTTGTGGAGGTAATACCGCAATGGTTGTGGAGTTAGATATTGTTTTTGACGATGCTGCATCATGGGAATACGGTCCGGCATTACCTGGATTTACTGATTATGATTTTGAGACTGTTGCGGTACACGAATTAGGTCATGCACATCAGTTAGGACATGTTATTAGTCCGGGAGCTATAATGCATTATGCTATATCAAATGGCGATGCTAACCGATCACTAGGTGTAAATGACCAGGCGGGAGGAGATTTTGTACAAGCGCAAAGTATAGTTGCTAACTCTTGCGGATCAGGAGCAATGACAAATTATGTATGTGGCACAGTACCTGTTGCTAATTTCAGTGCATCTACTACAACTCCTTGTCCTGGTGACGCAGTAGTATTTACTGATCTAAGTACAAATATTCCTTTATCATGGTCTTGGGTGTTTCAGGGAGGAACTCCTGCAACATCCACAAGTCAAAATCCAGCGGTTACTTTTGCTACCCCCGGACTTCATAGTGTAACATTAACAGCAGGCAATGTAGCCGGTGATGATGCTGAAGTTAAAGTTGGTTATATTAACGTAGGCACATGCACAAAGTTAAAAACTGCTTATTGTGGTATTACGTTAGCCAGTTTAAATGATTATGTACACGCTAATGCTATTATTGGAGCTACACAATATCAGTTTAGATTTATACATGCGGCCAGCAGTTTTACTGCAACGTATGCAAGTCCTAATGCGAAAGTGACTGGTAATGGAATTTCCGGTATACAATACGGAAAAACCTATAACGTAGATGTAAGAGTAATGGTTGGAGGAGTGTGGGGCAATTATGGTATCGTTTGTACCGTTACCACACCTCCGGCAATTCCAACCACAAGCTTAAAACCCTCCTCCTGCGGGATAACATTGGCAAATTTAAATGATTATGTCTATGCAAATACTGCAGTTGGAGCAAGTACTTACCAATTTCGTTTTGTCCATGCCGCCAGTAGTTTTACGGCCACATATAGCTCTAATGTTGCAAAAGCACCGGGCATCGGTATCTCGGGAATACAATATGGAAGGACGTATGATGTAGATGTGAGGGTTATGGTAGGTGGTGTATGGGGGACTTTTGGAGCAGTTTGCCTTGTAACCACTCCTCCCGCAGTTCCTACAACACAATTAAAACCAGTAGATTGTGGCAGGACACTTTCAGCACTTAATGAATTTATAAGAGCTGAAGCAGTTATCGGTGTTAATCAATATGAGTTTCGATTTATAAATTCAATAAGTAGTTTTACTGCAACGGTAAACAGGGGTACTGCAATCGTGAATGTTAGTTCCGTTCCAGGAATTCAATATGCAACAACTTACAACGTTGATGTAAGAGCCCAGGTAGGTGGCGTTTGGGGTAACTATGGAGCTGTTTGTACGATTACTACTCCAGGCTCACCTATGGTTAGACAGCCTTCGGGAAGTGTCGACGGGTTTGACCAAAATCTTTCAAACTCAGAAGAGTCGCAATATGGGACTTTGAAACAAATTCAGAACACCTCACTTGAAGAAAACAATCTTTCAATTGAAGTGTATCCTAACCCAACGCATGATGGCAATGTGATGATGGATATTGCCAGCCTGTCAGGTGAAATTGTTCTTATTAAATTGTATGACCTTGCAGGAAGAGAATTGCTTGGACTAAGCAAAGCAATAACTCCCGGAGTTTCGAATATAATACCCGGAGAATTTGGTTCATTAGGACTTTCAAACGGAATTTACATTCTTAAAGTATCAGTAGGTACAGAGAATATTTACCAAAAGCTTATTGTAGAATAATAAGCACTTGAGCTTAAAAAAGAAAGGGTGGCTAAAATAGCCACCCTTTCTTTTTTAATAATATTAAAAGATTTAGTTAGTCTTTTTAGAATACCTGGTTCTGAATTTATCAACCCTTCCTGCTGTATCAACCAATTTAGATTTACCAGTATAAAACGGATGTGACATATGAGAAATCTCCAATTTAACAACAGGATATTCTTTGCCATCTTCCCAAACTATTGTTTCTTTAGTCTCAACAGTTGATTTTGATAAAAAAGCATAATCGTTTGACATATCCTTAAAAACAACAAATTTGTAGTTTTCCGGGTGAATTCCTTTTTTCATCTTATATAATATTAGTTTTTAAAATCCTTTTTAGGGAGGGCAAAGGTAATAATTTGTTATTTATTATCAAAATAGGTGCAAACAAAATAAAATAATAAAAAAAACGTATTAAAAGCTATTAATTACCTTTAACCTTTAATTAAAAACGTGCGGACACCACTTTTACTTTTATGCGTGCTTATACTCGCCTTTTCCTGTAAAAAGGATAAGATCATTACCGATTCCGGAGCTAAGCTGGAATTCTCAACGGATTCAATATTGTTTGATACTGTTTTTACTTCAATAGGTTCAACAACCAAACAATTTAAAGTATATAATAATAACAAGGGTGCCATCTCTGTTAGCTCGATTAAACTCGCCGGCGGTGCCAGTTCTAATTTCAGAATAAATATTGACGGAGTATCCGCTATATCTATGGGTAATATTGAAATACCGAGCCACGACAGTATTTTTGTTTTTGTAGAAGTTACAGTTGATCCGAATGGCGTCAATAGCCCTTTAGTAATTTCAGATGAAATTACTTTTATCACCAATGGAAATACGCAGCAGGTTTTATTGGAAGCATGGGGACAAGATGCGTACTATCACGCACCAAATATTTTTTCGACCAATGGTTTCCCTCCCTACTCTATTTTTACCTGTGATGAAATATGGACAAATGATAAGCCGCATGTTATTTACGGTTATGCCGTAGTAGATTCCGATTGCAGTTTAACTATGCAGGCGGGCACCAGGGTTTACTTACACAAAAATGCTGTGTTATGGGTATACCAGGATGGATCATTAAAGATAAACGGTACCCATATGAATGAAGTTACATTTCAAGGTGATCGCCTGGAAACTGAATACAAAGATGTTCCCGGACAATGGGGGAAAATATGGCTGTCACCATTGAGCAAAAACAATCAGATAAACTGGGCAATAATTAAAGACGGATCTATTGGAATACAAGTGGACACATTTCCGAACGGCACCACCCCCACTCTTATAATGAGCAATACAAAAATATTGAACATGAGCGCTGCATGTCTTTACGGACAGGGTTCAAAAATAAGAGCCAACAATTGTGTTTTTGCAAATGCAGGTCAGTACACAACAGCCTTAACTATAGGAGGAAATTATAGTTTCTGGCATTGCACTTTTGCAAATTACTGGAATGGAGGTACAAGACAAACACCATCAATACTTATCAATAACTGGTACAAGGATATTTATAAAGTGCCACACAGTCGCTCGTTAGATAGTGCATATTTTGGCAATTGCATCATCTATGGAAATCTAGTTAATGAACTGGCGCTTGATTCTGCATTCGGTGCAAGCTTCAATTATAAATTTGACCACTGCCTAATAAGGACTGATCAAAGTACAAGCAATGGTTATCACTACGAAACGGTTTATGTAAACAGTGATCCTTCATTCGCAGATGTAGTTAAAAACGATTACAAACTCAACGCATCTTCTTCAGCAATTAATAAAGGGAAAGTAAGTATTGGAGCAACCTATTCAACGGATCTAAAAGGTGATTCCAGAACTGTGGACGCAGCACCGGACCTTGGTGCTTATGAAAAATAAACTACCTTGAAGGAACCAATAATTTCACCGCGGTTTCATGATAAGAATTTTTAACGCTTACCAGATATAGGCCCGGAGGCAAAAGGTTTCCTTCATAAGGAATACTGTGCTTCCCGGCAAGCTGTGATTCTTCATTGACAATATTTTTAACCCTTTTTCCCAGAACATCAAAAATTGTTGCGCTTATTTTTTCCGGCTGCTGAAGAGAATAGTTTATTGAAAAAATTTGTTTGCTAAGATCATAATTTGCAAAAACATTTTTTATCGAGTGATTAACATCTGCAATACCAGAAGGCAAGGAAACATTAAAAGTTGAACTATCCACATCATCAGAAGTAAAACCCGGGGAACATCCTGGTCCTCCAAAACCAGAATTAAGAGTAAAATAAAATTTATACGCGCCAACAGGTTGAGGAAGAATCATAAACGTATCAGTATAGCTGCACGTAGCGGATGTACCACCTAAACAATGTATCGCATCTGCATTAATATCATTTCCATTCTGGCCACTATTTAACGCATCAGGATTACAGGCAGAATTATTAAACGTACATGATACCAATGCCCATATAGTATCGTTTGTTGTTGGGTTAGCTGGATTAAATACTATTGAATTTATTACTCCCTGTGCATTTACAAATTGATACGAGATCAAAATTACAAGCAGAGCAAAAAATATTTTTTTCATTTTATTTTTATTAAATTTTTTATACTATCTCAGCAAAGTAATATTGCCTGCTTTTTTTATCTCCTGTCCGGTAACAAATGAAACAACTAATGAATAAGAGAATACAGCTGAGTCTAAACGCTTACTCTTCAACGTACCATCCCACCCTTTGGAAATATCACTTGTTTCAAAAACTTTTTCACCCCACCTGTCATAAATGGTAAAAGAAAGTTGTTCAACACAGTTGCCCAGTAAATAATACATATCATTTTGCCCGTCTTCATTTGGAGAAAATGCTGTAGGAATATAAAACTCATGACAATCAAGATCAACTGTCACTAAAATTGAAGCGGAAGATGTACACCCGTTTGCATCTGTAATAATTAAAATATACGTGGTTGTTCCTGTTGGTGATGCAATGGGATTTTGACACGTAACACAACTTAATCCTTCTGATGGGGACCACAGGTAACTTCCGCCGCCACTCCCGCTTAATGTTATACTTGTACCTTGCAAAATAGAAACAGCAGTTCCGGCACTTGCTGTTGGTGAATTGTTTACCACTATTGAAACGCTATCAATATCTATACAACCTCCGTTAGAAACTGTTGTAGAATAAATTGTATGTAAAACCGGAGATACTGAAGTTGATGCTGTACTTGCACCATTACTCCACAAGAATGATGTACCGCCGCTTGCAGTTATATTAACACTTTCACCCGAACATATTGTATCATCATTACCCGCATTAGCTACAGGAATCTGATCAACTGCAACAGGTATGAGTATAGTATCTTTACATCCTCCAACATCAGTTCCAATAACAGTATAGGTTGTTTGCGTAGTTGGCTTTACAGTTACCGAAGAGCCTCCTGTAACTGATAATCCGTGAGCGGGCAGCCATTGATAACTTAAAGCTCCTGTAGGAGTAAGCGTTGTAGAATCACCATTACAAATAATAGGACCTCCCAAAGATGTTACTGTTGGACTACTTACAGATACGGTTACACTTGAAAAATTACGGCAGCCGTTTGCGGCAGTACCAATAACAGTATAGGTGGCATTACCCGAAGGTGTTGCATTTACACTATTGCCGTTAGTTGCACTTAGTCCCGCAACAGGTGTCCAGGTGTAAGTTGATGCTCCTCCAGCAGTAAGATTAGTAGTTTGTCCCCTGCAAACTAATGTATTTGTTGAAGCCGTAATTGTTGGTAACGGATTTACCGTAATGTATGCAACTCTTTTTGCAGTATCGGAACCAATACCATTTACCGCAATTAATGAAACAGAATATGTTCCGGCAGCAGCATAACAAATATTATTCGGATTTTGACTTGTTGATGAAGCGATTCCCGCCCCTTGAAATGTCCATGCCCAAGAGCTTGGAGTATTTTTACTTGTATCAGTATAATTAATACAATCGCCCACACAAATAGCAGTAGAAGACACTGTAAAACCAGCAATGGGAGCAAGACCAGAAGATGGAACACTCAAATAAACATCATCAATCGCAACTGATGGATCTGACCCAATACCATCATCATTATTGACCCACTCAAAGCCAATTTTAACATTCGCATTATTATTAGCACTCGCAGGAAGCGATATAGTATATGATGTCCAAAGTCCCTGAGGACTACAACTGGAATTATTTGTTTTAGCAGGATTAGACAACTGAGCCCAAGTAACTCCATCATAATACCAAAAAGTAAAATCATCAGTTGTACCATCGCCTTCTTCCATATAGCTAAACCCAGCAGTAATATTATTTTTACCTGTGCAGACTATAAGAGGCGACTCTGCTCTTTTACTGGTTCTCACAGTATTTGTCAAGAATCCTGCATCATAAGCTGCACCACAATCTCCAGTTGGACAAAGTATAAAAGCTGCAGGTGAAGTAGAAACATTTCCGACATGTAAAGTACGATTATTTGTCCCGGTGCCTAAGCACCCATCACCACAGTTTCCAATACCCATACCAGATTCCGTGGCGCTTACGTACCAGATATTTGCAGAAGCATCATTAGTACCAGTCGTTGTGTTTGATGAAGTCCAACTTCCGTTAGTTGCATGAACATATGTGGTCACAGGATTTCCCTGGTTGCACCCTGTTCCAAAATCTTCTGTCCAAAATGATTGCGCCGATAAAATTGTCGGGAGAAAAAATAATGAGAGTAGAAGTTTCTTCATGAACCGGGATGAAAATTTACTTTAAGTTAATTAAAAACATTATCGCTTATTAATGACAAATCACCAAACCCTTAAATTTACCCATTAATAAAGATTTAAGTCAAAAATAGTATTTCAAAACAAAGTATTCAAAATAGGGTTATTATATACTTTTAATTATATAATACATCCTCAAAACCAAGCAATTGTATTATTTAATTGAGACTGCTCATAAAATCTAATACATCAATTCCATCTGCATAATCAAAAACAGAAGGCTCTTGTGTTTGACCAAAATCTACCGTTTTTTCATGAAACATATTGCTGATAGAAACAACACATTGTATATTTTGGGAATCAGCCTTTAGTTTTGTTTTTAAAAAATCAATATCGCTATACCATTCATAATACAACACCCCAATAGGAGATGCGATCCCAATATCTTCCTTCATCATCACAAAATTATTATCCAAAAATTTTATGGAGTTCATTAAATAAACCGTGCGGTGATATTCATAGTTATTAAAATACTTTTTATTGTCCATTACATAACCATGTTCATAAACTGCCTCAAAAATTTTATCCAACTTATAACCTGTTGGCACCATTATTTTTGAAACATTTCTGCAACCCAACCCATAATATTGAAAAATATCTTTTCCAATATTTTTCAATTGCTCTTCTGTTTCGTTCCCGGTAATTACTGCAACGCCATTTCTATTCTTTCTTATTATATGAGGATACTTTGAAAAATAATATTCGAAATAACGTGCCGAATTATTACTGCCAGTGGCAATTATGGCATCGATCTTTTCCAGCTTTCCGTCCGCAAAATGTATTTGTGATTCGAATCGTGGTTCAATAATTATCAATGCCATTGCAATAAGTGGCAATAATTTATCGTCATCCGAAGATAGCTTCGCCAGAATTTTATTTCCAGAAACAAGTACGCATAAAAAATCATGAAAGCCCACCAAAGGAATATTTCCTGCCATGATCACACCAACTTGTTTTACAGACTTGCTTGTTTCAAGTTGAGGATACTTTTTCACCCACTCTTCCAGCATATTTTCATCCAGCATCTGCACAATAGATCTGATCGCCGATGTAACATTTTGTTTTGTAAACCAACCGTTATAAACGTGAACTTCATCAATTAACTTGGTGAGTTGTGATGAGACTTCCAAAAGAGATTTTTCTTGCACGGTATCATTTAGAACATCATTTAAAAATTCTCCCAGCTTTTTAAACGTGGACACTCGCTCTTTTATATTCATTGATCGGAATTGTAATTAAAATTAAATTTTGGTTTAGAAAAGCGAAGTTAATAACTGAATTTTACAATTAAACTTAAAATTATATCTATGAAAAAAAATAAATTCAGTGACCTTGTACTTAATAACAACAACAAGATCGAAAAGAAAGCCATGAAACATATATCCGGCGCAACCAGCAGCTTACGGGTTTCTTATTTTATTATTATAGGTGTTGACAACCAAACAAACAGCCACGACGTAGGGAACCAGGCTATATAATTATACATTAATACCATTTTACTTGTAATTGCGTATATTTGTAGCCTCTTAACTATATAATAAGAATATGGCTATAAAAATAACAGACGAATGCATTAACTGCGGAGCTTGTGAGCCTGAGTGCCCTAATAATGCAATATACGAGGGAGCCGCTGAATGGAGATTTTCTGATGGCACATCTTTAAAAGGAGAATTTACCGGTAAAAGCGGCTTATCAACAGACGCCGAATCACCGCAAGGACCAGTATCCATGGATGTTTATTATATAGTAACTGACAAATGCACCGAATGTGTGGGGTTTCATGATGAACCACAATGTGCTGCTGTCTGTCCCGTTGATTGTTGTGTACCGGATGAGAACAGCGTAGAATCAAAGGAACAGTTGCTTGATAAAAAGCAATCTTTACATCTATAATATTTTCATAATACCATTAATTAAATGCCACCGCAATAAGGGTGGCATTTTTTTTGTTATTTATAATATATAGCTTAGAGATGTGTTTATGAAACAGCCTTTTTTAATATTACTTCTATATTTTGCTTTTTCGCCCTCTTTTTCCCAAGAGGATAAAAAAAGTCAGTTTCAAAAACAAGAAGACACGCTTGGACTGATCCAGAAAAAACTTTTCTCGGCAAAAAATAATGAGGAACGTTTAAAGTTCAATAATTTATTTGTGTCAACTTTAGAGAGAACGCTTCAAATTGAAAACTCGTTTGAGTTTCCGTTCGATTCTTTAAACCAAATTGCAAGACTTTCTTCGCCGGATAAAAAGTTCAGAATATTTAATTGGGATTTCCCTAAAGATGATGGCACTTTTGAATATTATGGGTTTATACAGGTGTACGATAAAAAAAGCAAAAAATATATGCTTTTCAAACTCATGGATAAATCAGAGGTAACAAAGAACCCGGAAAATTATTCATCTGATAATAAGAAATGGTTTGGGATGTTGTATTACAAAGTCATTCAAAAAAAATACAA
The DNA here is from genome assembly GCA_964593555.1 of uncultured Bacteroidia bacterium. Classification (GTDB taxonomy): domain Bacteria; phylum Bacteroidota; class Bacteroidia; order JAFLBG01; family JAFLBG01; genus CAZQIC01. The sequence continues at coordinate 34,776 of CAZQIC010000032.1, forward strand.
GAAGAGTACATATTATGTTTTGCTGGGCTTTGACGGCAATGACAAAGTATCCAGAAAAAAAATAATTGATGTTTTAAAATTTAACAATAACAATGTGCCTCAATTCGGAGATGCTATTTTTAAAATGGAGAAAAAAACGGTCAAACGTGTGATGTTCGAATATAATTCAGATGTGGTGATGAGTGTAAAATATAATGAGAACGAAGATATGATCGTGTTTGATCATCTTGCTCCTCCTAATAGTGGATTAATCGGGCAGTATCAATTCTACGGGCCGGACTTTAGTTATGATGCCTTAAAATATTCAAAGGGAAAATGGACTTATATCCCGGATGTTGATGCGAGAAATAATAAGGACTACAAAGACCCTCATTATAACGATCCGAAAAAGTAAGTATACCGTTTCTTAAGCAGTCGGTAATAAGTGATAGGTAATCAGTAGTCAAATACGGACCAAAAAAAACGCCAATAACTGATAACCGTCAACCGATAACTTATTACTTTTTCTCTTAACTTTACACCATAAAATAAACCACATTATGTCAAAGGTTCATAATTTCAGCGCAGGCCCAGGTATACTTCCTGCCGAGGTTTTAAAACAAGCATCAGAAGCAGTAATTAATTTCAACGATCTAAATTTATCTCTACTGGAAATTTCTCATCGCAGTAAAGATTTTATTGCCGTTATGGATGAAGCGCAAGCGCTTGTAAAAAAATTATTAGGACTTGATGACAGTTATAAAATATTATTTCTTGGAGGAGGAGCAAGTTTACAATTTGCAATGGTACCTTACAACCTTCTTAAAACAACAGGTACAGCAGCTTATGTAAACACAGGTGTTTGGGCAAAAAAAGCGATCAAAGAAGCTAAGATGATCGGCAACACAAATGTCATTGCATCATCAGAAGACAAAAATTTCTCTTACATCCCTAAGGGCTATGAAATTCCTGCTAACGCTGATTATTTACATATCACTTCTAACAATACTATTTACGGTACCCAGGCAAAAGAATTTCCCTCTATTTCTGTTCCACTTGTTTGTGATATGTCATCAGATATTTTCAGCAGAAAAGTAGACGGAAAAAAATTCGGTCTTATTTATGCAGGTGCGCAAAAAAACATGGGGCCTGCAGGAGCAACAATGATAGCAGTAAAAGAAGAATTGTTGGGGAAAACAGGGCGCGCTATGTTGTCTATGCTTGATTATAATGTTCATATCAAAGGAGAATCTATGTACAATACCCCTCCCGTATTTCCGATTTATGTTTCCATGCTAACCATGAAATGGCTAGATAAAAATGGAGGTGTGGAATGGATAGAAAAAATAAATAATCAAAAAGCTGCATTACTTTATTCTGAAATAGACACGAACCCAATGTTCAAAGGAACTGTTGAAACAGAAGACAGATCCAATATGAATGCTACTTTCCTCCTATCAGACAGCAAACTTGAGCCTGAATTTGATAAAATGGCTAAAGAAGCCAACCTCAGCGGTATACGAGGCCACCGGGATGTTGGCGGTTACCGTGCATCTATGTACAATGCATTACCAATAGAAAGTGTGAAAGCACTTGTTGATATAATGCAGGAATTCGGACATAAATTCGGATAAACTTATCATTTTTTTTCTTGCCAGATTGCCAATAAAATCGTATTTTGTATGTTAGGCATATTGCCCATGATTAATTGATTAAGGGGAGTTCTAAAAATCAAATTGTTAATAAATAACGATATAACTAATTGA
>CAZQIC010000033.1:0-36450 GCA_964593555.1 uncultured Bacteroidia bacterium
TCTAAAAAAAAATACGGTTACATTTGTTAAAATCAATTAATAGAACCTCCCTTTAAACTTTCCAACTTTGAACTATTTGCGTTCCCCATCCTTATAAGTAATGGTCTTTGCGTTCCCATTTTCATCAAATTCTTTCCAGGCGCCTTCGCGTTTTCCTTTTACATATTTTCCTGATTCTTTTACTTTTCCGTTTTCAAAATATCTGAAGTATTGTCCATCTAGTTCATTGTTGTGGTAAATGCCATCTTCCTCAATATTTCCATTGGTTTTATAGAACGATTTCATTGGACCTTCGATCACATCGCTCTTGTAATATTGTTCAAGGTAAACCTGTCCCTCAGCATTAAACCATTGTGTAAGACCTTCCTTTTTTCCATCTTTAAAATTTGATTTTTCCTGGAACTTTCCTGTTGGAGAATAATAAAATCTCATTCCATTTAATTTACCGTTTACATAAGGTGTTTGAGTTCTGATTTTTCCGCCGGCATTAAATTCTTTTGAAATGCCATCGAGCTGTTCATTGGTATAATATTCCTCTTTTTGAAGAAAACCATTGGGGTCGAAAGCTAAATGGATACCATTTTTAATATTTCCACTATAGGTATATAATTCCTTTATCATTCCGTTTGCATGGTACGTTATCCAGGTGCCTTCTTTTTTATTGCCTATGTATTTTCCTGTCCATCTCATTCCGCCTTCTTCTTCAACCCATAAACCTTGTTTAAGGTTTAGCGCATCAACTTTATTGGTGTCGCTGCCAAAAGGATTGGCTAAAAGCGTAGTTGTTTGAACAACCATAAGGACAAAAAGTAAACGAATTGTTTTCATGTGTTTAATGTATATGTACAAATTTGAATAATTATTTAAAAAACTCAAAATACTTTTTTACCTCAATTAGCTGTAGGCTATAGAACTATTATTTTTTTCGTTACCATGGTTTTTTCTGTCTGAACCGTTAGAAAGTAAATGCCTTTCAATAATGATGGTAGATCAATATTTGTCCTATACTCGCCATTGTATTGGTTTTTGTTTTCTGAATAAATTAATTGCCCTCGTGCGTCAGTAATTTTTATTTGTATGTCATTCGTACCTGTTAGTGTAAGTGACAAGTCTACAATTCCTTTAGAAGGATTAGGAAAAACATCTATTTGATCATCTAAAAATATTTTTTTGGTGCCTATTGGAATGGTCCCGGATATATAGTACGGAAAAGTTCGATCAACATTATAGTATGCGATACCAACATTAGTGCCAACCATGGTCATTGATGAATATTGTCCCACAACTCCTGTGGAATCAATTATTGCTGAAGAAGCCCATGTTGTTCCGGAGGCATCAGTAGCTGTTACATATTTCAGATCGTTATTGGTATTATCATAATATGAAATAGAAGGTAGGCCATTTGCAACTATAAGAAAATTATAGGTTCCCGCATCTCCGGTTGTGTCAATTAAAAGAGGTGTGGACCAAGTGGTACCTGAAATATCCGTCGAACGAATATATTTCAAATCATGGTTAGTATTATCGTAATAAGATATTGCCGGATTTCCATTCACGATTTGCAGGCAGGTATATTCTCCTACATTTCCAGTGTTGTCAATGGTAACTGGTGCAGACCAAGTTGTTCCGGAAGCATCAGTAGAGCGAACATACTTCAAATCACCATTTGTTTTATCGTAGTATGAAATCGCAGGATTTCCATTCACAATTTGTAGATATATGTATATGCCCACATCTCCAACGGTGTCAATTGAAATTGGAGCTGCCCAAGTTGCCCCTAAAACGTCCATAGAGCGAATAAATTTCAAATCCTTATTGTAATTATCATAATACGAAATAGCGGGATTTCCATTCACAATTTGCATTGAAGTATAATCTCCAACAGAACTTGTAGAATCAACCCTGTTTGGGGTTCCCCAAGTTGTGCCTGACGCATCAATAGCGCGTACATATTTCAAATCGTGGTTAGTATTATCGTAATAAGAGATTGCCGGATTGCCGCTAACAATTTGAAGTGAAGTGAATGCACCAACATTTGTAAGAGAATCAATTCTAACTGGTGGCCCCCATGTTAATCCCGACGGACTGGTGGCCCGTACGTATTTTAAATCGGTATTACCTTGATCGTAATAAGAGATTGCCGGATTTCCGTTCACAGTTTTGCTTGAAATATATTTACCGATAATTCCAGGCGCATCAATAGAAATTGGCATTGCCCATGTTGTTCCGATAGTATCATTAGCTCGTATATACTTTAAATCACCTCTATAACCATCATAATAGGAAATGGCGGGGTTGCCATTTACGACCTGCAAAGAACTGTAAGCACCAACGTTCGTCGAAATATCTATTGCAGTTGGAGTACCCCAGGCCGAGCCTGTTGAGTCAATAGCCCTTGCGTATTTTAGGGTGTGATTACTATAGTGGTGATAAGAAATTGCAGGCATGCCATTTACAATTTGGAGGGACGTAAGAAATTCTCCAATATATCCTGGAGCATCTACTGTAACAGGAGCTGCCCAGCTGTTACCTAAAGAATCAGTTGCCCGCACATATTTCAAATCGTCGTTTGTCATATCACGATATGAAATAGCGGGATTTCCATTCACAATTTGTAAAGATGAAGATAGTCCCACAGATCCGGTTACATCAGCATTTATTGGAACAGCCCAAACGCTGCCCGAAGAATCGGTGGCTCTTACATATTTTAAATCACCTAATGTGTGATCAACATAAGAGATAGCAGGCATGCCGTTTATTATATTTAGAGAAGGGTCTCCTCCAACACTTCCTGTCGAATCAATAGTAATTGGCGCTGACCACAGGGTACCGTTAGAGTCACTTGCGTATATGTATTTTAAATCATTTTTAGTGAAATTGTAATACGCAATTGCGGGTGCTCCATTTACAAAATGTAGAGAAGTATGATATCCAACATTTTCCGCAGAATCAATTATAATTGGAGATCCCCATTGTGTTCCAGAGGTATTGGTGGCGCGAACGAATTTCAAATCTCCGTTGACTTCATCATAGTAGGAAATAGCGGGATTTCCATTTATGATCTGAAGGGAGGTGTAGCTACCGACTTCTCCAATTGAATCGATTGTAACCGGTTCAGCCCATATGGTACCCGAAACATCAGCAGCCCGTACATATTTTAAATTTTGATGAGTGAAATCATGATAAGAAATCGCAGGCTTCCCGTCCACAATTAACAGGGAAGTAAACTCACCAATATTCGCGCCCTTCCCATGTATAGATTCAACTAACACAGGTGCACCCCAGTTTTGAGCTTTGGTAATGGAGCTTATTATAAGAATGACAAAAACAAGTAATATACTAGTAAGGGATTGGCGCATTACTTTTTGAAGGTTATATGTACAGGTTAAGTTAAAACCTACAGCCACTTTTTCCTGCGAAAATAAATTAACATTCCCACTATTATTGCGATCATAGCAGCCCATGTGGCAGCATAACCATACGGACTTTTAAGCTCGGGCATATATTCAAAATTCATACCGTATACGCCGGCAATAAAAGTAACCGGAATAAAAATGGTTGATATAATGGTGAGCAGCTTCATGATATCATTCATCTTGTTACTTGTACTCGAAAGATACATATCCATCATGCCAGATAAAAGATCCCTGAATGTTTCCACCGTATCAATGATCCTTATTGTATGGTCGTGCACATCCCTGAAAAAGGGGCCGGTTGAATCTTTTATAAAACTTGTTTCGCTGCGTTCAATATTGTTTATCATTTCACGCAGTGGCCAAACTGACTTGCGCAAATAAATTACTTCGCGTTTAAGAAAATGTAGTTGGTTAAAAGTGTCTTTGTTCGGATCTTCTATCAAGGCTTCTTCCAGAACTTCCAGTTTGTCATCAATTTTTTCAAGGATCCCGAAATAACAATCTACAACAGCATCGATCAAACAATAAAATAAATAATCAGCGCCCATCTTTCTCACCCGCCCTTTGCCCTGGCGTATGCGCGCTCGCACATAATCAAATGCATCCCCCCCTTCAACTTCCTGGAATGTAATTACACAACCTTCTGTTAATACAATTGACAATTGTTCCGATTCAACTTTTGCATTATAATAAGGCATTCGCATAATGCTTACTACGTAGTTGTCAAAATCCTCAAACTTAGATCGCTGTTCTGTATTAACAATGTCTTCAAGTGTAAGCGGGTGAATATTGAATTTTTTTCCAACCTTTTCGATTATCTCCGTGTGATGAATACCTTCAATATTTATCCAGGAAACTAAATTTGAGTTGGTGTTTGCGATGCAATCGGCTATATCATCAAATTCTTTTTCTATAACAGTATCCTCGCTGAACTCAATGAGCGTGATTTTTGTTTTTTCGTCTTTGCGGTTTCCTTTGTAAACCAGTGTGCCTGGCGGAAGTCCTTTTTTATCTTTATGTGTCATTTGAAATGGATCAGTCTTTTTTACCTTCTATACAAATAACAATTTCGCCTTTCACATTTTTAATTTTAAAGTGTGAAATAAGTTCTGTGATCGAACCTCTTTTGTTTTCTTCGTATAACTTGCTTAGTTCCCTCGAAACAGAGGCTCGTCTTTCGCCTCCAAATATTTCTTCGAACTGTTCTAATGTCTTCACTAATCTGAATGGTGATTCGTAAAAGATCATTGTCCGATCTTCATCCTTTAATTTTTGTAAACGTGTTTGTCTGCCTTTTTTCTGAGGAAGAAAGCCTTCAAAACAAAATCGTTCACTTGGCAGTCCGCTGTTTACTAATGCAGGAATAAGCGCTGTTGGACCGGGCAAACATTCTACCTCAATATTTTCCTTGATACATTCACGCACTATTAAAAAACCCGGATCAGAAACAGAAGGTGTTCCTGCATCGCTTACGAGTGCAATTTTTTTTCCCGTTTTTAATTCATTAATAATATTGGTTAGCGTTTGATGCTCATTGTGCATGTGATATGACAGAAGCCTTTTCTGAATTTCATATTTTTTTAGCAAGTTGCCTGTTGTGCGCGTGTCTTCTGCCAAGATCAGATCAACCTCTTTTAAAATATTAAGGGCGCGCAAAGTAATGTCTTCTAAGTTTCCAATAGGAGTAGGGACTACAAACAACTTTGACATGATGGTTAATTATTGCTCAAATTTAATAAGATAATTAGGTTTAAAGTTTTTTTATGCCCTGTAAATTATCAGTAAATGTTGTTAAAAGTTTAAACAAATCTTCGAATTCTGTTAAGGGCAAGGTTTCGCCTCTGTCCAATATATCATGATATGCGCCAATGCCTCCCATTGTATATATAAAAAATGCAGGCACGCCCTTTTCAGAGAAAAAGTAATGATCGCTATTGGCGGCTTTGCCTCTCGATTTGATTTGTTTTAAATATCCCTTTTCGTTATTGATATTGGTCAATGAATTAAAAGCTTCTTTATAAACGCTTCCGTTTACAACAGTCATCCCTTCATCACCGGTGCCTACAATATCCATGTTCACTAAAAATTTTATTTTCGAAAGTGGGAATAAAGGGTGTTCTGTATAATATCTAGAACCAAGCAATCCCAGCTCTTCACCGGCAAAGGCAATAAAAGCAATAGAATATTTTGGTTGGTTTTCTGAATAATATTTTGCCAGATTCAGCAGCATGGCACATCCACTTGCGTTATCATTTGCACCCGGAAAAATTGCATCACCCATTGCTCCGAGGTGATCGTAATGCGCACTGAATACAATAAAGCTGTCGGGCTTTTCTTTTCCTTCGATATATCCAATAATATTTTTGGAGGTAAAATCATTAAGCAACAGATTGTCAATGCTAATAGCAATTTTTTTATTTGCCCTGTTGATCACATTTTTTGATACTAGTATTTCGGTGATACTATTTTCATTTTGAGAAACACTCCATGTGAATTTTTTTTCCGTGGTGTAAATAAAGGCTCCAGGCGGTTTTTTTATTTGATGGAGCAGGGCTGACGCCGATATTTTTTTTGATTTATTCTCTGCGATCGTATCGATGATGATAACCTTTTGACTATAATCAATCGAAAGGAATTCTTTCCTCCTTTTTTTATTATCAATAACGCTGTCTGTGAGCCAGGCGATTTCAGCCTCGTTGTGAAATCCTTTGCTGTTTGGCAAAACAATAAAATCTTTTCCTGGAGAAAGAGCCTTGCCATCGAGGAAAATTATGGCACTCGGAAAGGTATTTACATTATGTTTAAAGGGTTGGAAGTAATCTTTATTCTTTTCGAAATTCTTTAAGTCAATATCGTTAAACTCCTTTGATATATATGTTGCTGCGTTTTGTAATCCACAATATATTTTTGAATCAAAACGAATTCCACCACTAAAAGTTCTTGCCGATTCATCTATTAGATCACTATTCATCACATAGCCTCTTCCGTACATGGAACGGGAAGTAAGCGTATCTACAATTCTCCTGGCATAAGGCAGATCCTGTGCAACTATATGATCAATTAAAATGAGTGAGAAGAAGAGTGAAAAAAAGTATGATCTACTTTTCAAAGGAATCGCTTGTTTATTATTTCCAAAAAAGAAACAAAAGACTCCTGGTCGTCCTCCCATCTGTAAATGTTCTTTAGCGAATCAATATACATAAGGGCCTCTACCTTATTGGTCATGCTATTGAGTTGGTTGATGGCGATAGTATATTCCTGGGTGTTCCCTTCAAAAAGTTCTCTTATAAAACGGAATTTATCATTCAGCCCAATGTTGAGTGGTAAGAGGGGGATAGAGGGTATAGGTGAAATAGGAGGAGGCTCTGCAGTTTTAATTTCAGTTGAGAGCAAAATAATTGGTTCCGGTACTTCTTTAAAAAGATCTATTTCTAGTTGGTTTGGAAGTGGTTCTTCCGTTTCATCCTGTTGTCTTGCAGCATTGATAAAGGTATCCCTGACATCTTCAATAATATTAAGCGAAAGGATATTTTTATACAGCAATGAGGCAAGGTGCTCTAATTCCTTATTTTTCTCTTGTACGGATAATTGATCGTTGGTGTAAATAGCATCGAGCTTATCAGAAAGATCTCTGATAATGTTTTTGATCTCGGCTATTTTTTTTGCACCATCCATGTACCTATAATTCAACGCTTTTTTGAGTAAATTCGTATGTTTATTTATTGCAAAGAAAGATACAAAATTTTATGCTGAAATGAGTTATTCGGGATATTTTACTAAAGCTATTGCAGATATTGTCTCTGGCAAATTGGTGGGAAGTGGAGAGCGATTGATCAATCAACTATTGATCGATAGCAGAAAAATAGGAAATACTGAAGGCCTTCTTTTTTTTGCTATTAGCGGGGACAGACATAATGGACATGAGTTTATACCTGAACTATATGAAAAAGGTGTAAGAAGTTTTGTGGTTACTTCGTTACCATCTCATGCTGAAAAGTATATGGGAGTCGATTTTATTTGTGTCACGGATACATTGCAGGCGCTGCAGAAACTTTGCTCGGAACATAGAAGGAAATTTTCTATCCCTGTAGTTGCTGTAACCGGAAGTAATGGTAAAACAATTATCAAAGAATGGTTGTACCAACTGCTTAGAGAAGATAAGAACATTGTACGAAGTCCTAAAAGTTTTAATTCTCAGGTAGGGGTTCCATTGTCGGTTTGGCAAATGAATGAAGAACATGACCTTGCGATTTTTGAAGCAGGAATTTCCAGGGTAGCTGAGATGAATTGTTTGGAAAAGATCATTCAACCAACAATAGGAATCTTCAGCAATGTGGGACAGGCCCATGATGAAAATTTTGAAAGTCCTAAACAGAAAATTCATGAAAAAGTTAAATTGTTTTACAATGCCGAACTTTTGGTTTATTGTAAAGACTATTTGCTTTTGCAGGAGGAGCTTACTCAAAATAAAAATTTAAAGAATACCAATATTTTCAGCTGGTCGCGTAAATCAAGGGCCAACCTGCAGATAGGTAAGATCAAAAAATCAGGACATGACACAGAAATACAAGCCGTTTTTAATAATGATTTTATTAAGGTGGTTATTCCATTCACCGACGAAGCTTCAATAGAAAATGCAATTCAGTGTTGGGCATTGATGCTACATTTGGGTTATGAAAATGATCTGATTGCTGTTCGTATGAAATTGCTTAGCCCGGTAGCAATGCGGCTTGAGTTAAAAGAAGGCGTTAACAATTGTTCTATTATTAATGATAGTTATAATTCCGATCTGGGTTCATTGAGCATTGCGCTCGACTTTTTGAATCAACAAAAGCAGCATCCGAATAAAACGCTTATCCTATCTGATATTTTGCAAAGTGGAAAAAATGAAGAGAATTTATACAAAGAGGTTGCGAACCTATTGGATAAAAAGGGAGTTCAAAAATTTATTGGAATAGGAGAGGCGCTCTCCAGGCAAAAGGAACTTTTTCGCCAGGAAAAAAAATTCTTTAATACAACAACAGATTTTTTACAAGCCTATAACAATTCCTTTTTTAATGATGAAGCAATATTGCTCAAAGGTGCCAGAGCTTTTAGCTTTGAAGATATCAGCAGGCTGCTGCAGCAAAAGGCGCATGAGACAGTGTTGGAAATAGATCTTAATGCGGTAATTCATAATTTAAATTATTATCGTACAAAGCTGCGCCCGGAAACCGCTATCATGGCTATGGTAAAAGCGTTCTCTTATGGCAGCGGAAGTTACGAGATAGCGAGTATACTTCAGTTTCACCGTGTAAATTACCTTGCTGTTGCTTACGCCGATGAAGGTGTTGAGTTAAGAAAGGCGGGGATAAGTTTGCCCATAATGGTTATGAATCCGGAAGAACAGAGTTACGATTCAATGATACAATATAGCCTGGAGCCGGAAATTTTTAGTTTCAGGATATTGAATATGTTCGATGAGGCGGCACGGAGACATAATTCGGTGAAAGGAGCAGATGTTGCAATTCCAATTCATATAAAGTTGGACACGGGAATGCACCGGCTGGGTTTTATGGAAGAGGACATTAATCAATTGGTTGTGAGACTGAAGAATAACAAAAATTTAAAAGTGAAATCTGTTTTCTCCCATTTAGTTGCAAGTGATAATCAGGAGCATGATGATTTTACCCGTACCCAGGTAAAGGCGTTTACCGCAATGAGTGATCATATTCTTTCCCATTTCGATTATAAAATTTTACGTCACATTCTTAATTCATCTGGTATAAGCCGCTTCCAGGATGCGCAATTTGATATGGTGCGTTTGGGAATTGGTTTATATGGGATTGGTAATGATGCTGCTGAACAACAATTACTACAAAACGTGAGTACGTTGAAGACAAGTATATCACAAATTAAAAATGTGCCTGCCAACGATACAATTGGTTATAACAGGAATGCAATTGCGAAAAACGATATGCAGGTAGCGACTATTCCTATTGGTTATGCGGATGGATTGAGCAGGAAATTAAGCGGCGGTAAAGGAAAGGTGATAGTAAAAGGAAAAATTGTTCCCATAGTTGGGAATGTATGTATGGATATGTGTATGATAGACGTTACAGGTATTCAGGTAGCTGAAGGTGATGAAGTTATTATTTTTGGCGAAGCACATCCTATTCATCAATTAGCGAAAGACCTTGATACGATTCCCTATGAAGTGTTAACGAATGTATCGCGAAGAGTAAAAAGAGTTTATTTTCAAGAATAGTCAGTTAAAAAATAAAGGCGGGGATTCCAATAACCAAAATATCATCTGTTTGTTCATCTGAGCCTTTCCATTTATTATGTGCCTCTATAAGTTTCTTACCTCTTTCGTCAATATGCAAACCCGCATCTTCTATCAAAAGTTTTTTGAAGTTTTTTGTCATAAATTTTTTTCTTTTGATATTAGGAACGGTTATATCAGTATTTATTCCTTTTAACTTTTCCCAATCTTCTTCCGGCATACCAAACTGGTCAGCATATCCATCTGAGAAAATATAGATCATATCATTTTTTTGTAAATTAATTATATGATTTTCGAAAATCTGTTCTTCAGGGGTGGCAACTCCAATTGAAGCTTTGGTGGGTGGCGTTTCAATAAGCTCTCCATTCCGTACAAGGTAAAGTGGCCTGTTAGCTCCCGCATATTCAAGTATATTATTTTCAAAATCAAAAGAACAGAAGGCAATATCCATACCATCGTTTATGGGGCTGCCATCAATTGATTTGCCGCCATCAAATTTTTTTCTAAGAGTTTTGTTTAGAAAATTAAGTACTGCTCCGGGCTGATCTATTCCAAAAGTATCAAATGCGGTATTTAACATTTCATTTGCTATTATAGTTAGCAACGCGCCGGGTATTCCATGCCCTGTACAATCTATTACTGCAACAAACGATTTGTTACCAAACTTGGAGACCCAATATAGATCGCCGGATAAAGTATCTTTTGATGAAAGCAAAAAGAAACCGCGCGCAAAGATGCTCCTAATCTTGTCATGTGAAGGAAGAATCTTCATCTGAATTCTAAGAGCATAATTGATAGAAGAATTTATCTCTTCATTTTTCTTATCGATTTCATCATATGCTTTTTTTAATTCAAAATTCTTTAATCGCTCTATTTCCTTTTCTTTTTCAATATTTTTTGTTTTCAGTAAGGTTACTTGCTGGTTCCTTGCCTGGCTAAAAACAGTGTCTTTAACCTCTTTGTATTTTTTATAATGAAAAAGCGCTGATTTATAGTCTTCCATTTCCTCGTATACTTCCGCAAGGGATGCATGTAAATTAAATATAGCTGATTTTATTTCTGTACTTTCTGCCATATTGAGTGCAGTGCTTAATAGAGCTAGGGATTCTTTAGATTTCTTTCTTTGCTGTAGAATCCTGCTCAATCCCCAAAGGCCGGAAATTTCAACCCATTTAAAGCCATTGATTTTATTTTGCTCAAGCGCTTCGTTGAAACATATTTCCGCCTCTTCAAATTTATTTGTATTAGCATAAACTTCGCCTAAGTGGCTGTAGTTGCTGGCTAATGCTCTGTGATCGTTCCTTTTTTTCCCCTCTTCAATTAAATGTATATATAAATCTATGGCCTCTGAATATCGCCCGGAATTGTTGTATACGTTTGCAATATTGGAATCAACAATCAATAACCCACTTTCATTTTTGATCAATTTATAATGTTCCTTTGCTTTATTGTAGTATTCCAGTGCGGTGTCATACTCTTCAAGATCCAGATAGATATTTCCAATATTGGTGAAGGCTCCCGATAAACCTTGATAAGATTTATTTTTTTCAAATATTTCAACACATTTGTATTGATAAATAAGGGCTTCGTCGTAATCTGCTTTTCGGTAATAATTTAGGGCTGTAATCCTGTTTAATCTGCCAATTAAAATATAGTCCTGAAGACCATTGTTGTTATCTAAAATCCACCGGCATATTATTAGTGAGGTGTCGTATTCAGAGATACTATAATAATATGAGGCAATATTTAATTTGCTTGTAATAATTTCTTTTAGATCACGTAATTTTTCGGCTATAGCCAATGCTTCAAGAGCATATTTATGGGAAAGATCACGGTTAAAATTATAGTACTCTTCAGAAAGGGAGTTTAATATATTTGCTTTCGTGAGAAGATCTTTTTCCTCTGAAAGTGTTGCTAATAGGTCATCAATTTGTTTGTTCATTGCAACGGAAGCGCATTCTTCTCTGAAAATATTTTACTAAAACTTGATGCAGTAGCCGAGATTAAAGAAAAAAGTGGTTATGAACTTAAAAGACATTGGCGCAATGGTCTCTGAATTCATCGTTGGGTTTGAAGCATCGTAGATGCGCGTAATATCTTTGCCTTTTATATTTACAAATGCCGTTGCATCAACGAATATTCTGCCGGCTCCCATCCTGGAGTCCATGCCCATGGCCACTGAAGTCATTAGTCCCTTTTGTATGGAAGTGTGTTCACGACTTTTATGATTGGTATTAATTGTAAAAGTAGATAGGGTATGGTTCCAGTATCCTGCGCCTAATGTGGGGTATAATCCAAATTTTGATTTTTGGTTGTCACCAATAAGGTAATAACTGCAATTGCCATTTACTAAAAAATCGTGTCCGCGATATTTTGTTCTTATACCATCAAGAAATACATCTTTAGTATTATCGGGTGTAAGAATATATTTTACACCTGCATTCAGGTTTTTTTTAATGACAAAGTCAAAACGGAATGTGCCCCCAATTCTGAATCCGGCATCCGTCATAGCAGTTGTTGCTCCGGGCCCAAGCAAAAAGCGATGCTCTATCCTGTTTTTTTCATACCCATAGTTTAAAAATGGGGTAAGGACAGCAATTATCAAAAACAACTTTTTCATTTATGGCTTTCGAACTATAAAATTAGCATTATTTCTGACTATAATTTCGTGTAAACCTATAAATATTAAAATTTGGAGTGTTTATAAAAGCCTGCTCAATGTCGTTTTTTAGGTCAGATTTGATGATATTTTTCATTTTTTCGCTTTGGATGAGCCTGTAAGCCTTTTCGGCTAACAAAAATAACCGTCTTGTTTTACTACTGTTTTTTCCATGCTCTGTTATTTTTTCAATAAGCTCCTCGGTTCCGGTATCATTTGTAGCTATGGCTTTAATTACGGGTGGGGTCCATTCATTTGCAGCCTTTTCATGAAGCAACTGATGGATATTCTTTACAAACCTATCCGCCCCTTCACGATCGCATTTATTTACAACAAAAACATCGGCGATCTCCATTATTCCGGATTTAATGGTTTGAACTTCATCGCCACCTTCCGGTACTAGTATAAGTACGGTGGTATCCGCTAAGCCCATGATTTCTACTTCCGACTGTCCAACGCCAACGGTTTCAATAATGATATAATCAAACTCAAAACATTTCATTACATCGCTTACTTCAATTGTTTTTGCAGACAGTCCCCCTAATGAGCCTCTCGTGGCCAGGGATCTTATAAAAACATTTTCATTGATAAAGTGCTCCTCCATCCTTATCCGATCTCCTAAAATTGAACCTAGCGTGAATGGTGATGTGGGATCAACAGCAATTACGCCCACTTTTTTTTGAGTATCGGTGAGCTTTTTTAAAAGAGAGTTGATTAATGTGCTTTTTCCAGCACCGGGAGCGCCTGTTATCCCAATAATTGGAATATTGTTATTGAGTTCCAGCTTACTTAGCAATTCTTCATAACCCGGCATTTCATTTTCTACAATGCTTATGCAGCGCGCAAGGGCTTTTTTATTGCCTTTTTTTAATTGGGAAATAAGTTCAGGGACCGTATTCACAGGTAGCAAATATACTTTAATATGCCTTATTTTGCTAAGTTGAGGGGAGTGGTTTATTCATAAATTTGCAGTAATGCAATCGGTAAAAATATCGGCCGTTATTATTACCTATAACGAAGAAAAAAATATTGGACGCTGCCTCGAATCTTTAAAAGGGGTAGTTGATGATATTGTGATCGTTGATTCTTATTCAAAAGATAAAACGCGGGATATTTGCAACGCTTACCAGGCGCGATTTGTGGAACATGCCTTCGAGGGACATATTCAACAAAAAAACTTTGCCATTACACAGGCACTTTTTCCATTTGTTCTTTCTTTGGATGCAGATGAGGCGTTAAGCGAAAAGTTAAGGGCTTCAATTTTAAAAATTAAAAATAATTGGATGCATGAGGGTTACTCCATGAACCGCTTAACGAACTATTGCGGCAAATGGATATATCATTGCGGATGGTACCCTGATGTTAAACTGCGATTGTTCGATAGCCGAAAAGGAAAGTGGGGTGGAACAAATCCTCATGACAAATACAGCCTCAGCGATCCGAAAAATAAAGTTGAGCATATAGATGGCGATATTTTACACTATAGTTATTATACAATTGAGGAGCATTATAAGCAGGCAGAATACTTCAGCAACATAGCTTCAAAGGCTATGTTTGAAAATGGAAAAAAATCTTCGTTTGTGAAACTGTATTTAAGTCCGGCAGCAAGGTTCTTAAAAAGTTTTGTAACCAAATTAGGTTTTTTAGATGGACGCTATGGATGGGAAATTTCGCGAATCAGCGCCTGGGAGACGTATAGAAAATATTCTTTACTCAAGGAGTTGAATAAAGAAAAGTGACCTTACTCTTTTTCCGGTTTACAGAATAGGAACAGGCAATGGAAAAAAACATAGAAGCTTACACCGGCCTGAGTTTCCAATGTATCTTCAGTAAGCATTGACAGGAAGGCAATAATAAAGAATGCGATGTATAAATAATTTTTATTTTTTATCGCTGAGGCAAATGGATAGAGTATAAAAAATAAAAAACAGATAAGTCCAACTATTCCAAGTGCAACTGTTATTGCTAAAAACTGATTGTGAGAACGTAATCTCCACTCTGGCTCAAGTGAAGAATGCGTTTCTTCATATTCTTTTTCAAAAGCATTTTTAGGGTCTCCTGTTCCTACTCCAAACAAAGGATCTTTTTTGATTATTCCAAAGGCGGCTTTCCAGAATTCAAATCGCTGTGTTACCGAGTTGCCGCTTGGATTATTGTTATTTGTATAATTGTCTATTTCCCATATTATCTGATAAATGCGGGCATTCAGGTCACTCATTTCGGTGTATTTGTAATTTGTAATTCCCTGTTCGATAAAAATGATGTCTTCTCCATTAAGAGAGTGAATGCCTACAGAATCTTTATGAAGATTTTTAGATGTGAGGTAGCGATAAATGGTACTTTGCATTGGATTGTTTTTTCCGTCCACCCCCGTAAAAGGAGTGCCGGATCTTGTTGGCCACTCGCGCATAACCTCTATTTCGCATATGTTATGCCATACATAATTTCCGTTTTCTTTTTCGCGATTGTGTGAATCGTTAAAATAAGGATTTCCGTTAACGGTATATTTTTCAGGCTTTTTGTTTTCAACCACTACATTATTGTATTCGTCTACCTGTGCTTTTATGTAAATAATTATAGGGATATTAATAAGAGCGATAATTGCAAGATGCATTATTCGGCCAATTAATTTTGGTCTTCTTATGGCATAATACACGTATGCTATTGATGTAACAATCAATAAAATAAAAAGTCCAGTAATGGATTCAATGATCACTAAGAATGTAATTAACCATGCAATGGAAGCAATTGCAATCATTTTTAAAAGGATACCCTTTGTTTTTCGTACAAACCAGATACAAATGAATATCGAAAGGCAAATCAATAAGCTAAGTCGTATGTGAGAAATGAAAATGGATATTTCCCGGATGTCGCTTATGTGCCTATGAATTATATCGAGAAGAACGCATATGCTGATCAACGTGCTTGTGATGACAGTTGCAACAAAGACGATTAATACCAGCATGAAATGTTTTGATGATAGCCGAGAAGATGTAGAGAGGAGGAGAGCAATGATAAAGAGTGGAATTTTTTTGCGGATATCTTCCATTCCATAACTAAAATCGGAAGTATATAAAAGCCCCAACACATGAATAAAAAAAATGGAGGAAATGGCCAGAGCTGCTTTGTTTGAAAAAAATGATCTTATTTTAGTTTTGTAATTTCCATCGAGCAGCCAGCTGGCAGCAATAATGAATTGCGAAATGCTCATCAGAAATTTGGACACAGAAAGCCCGACTGCTATCAGCAATATTCCAAATAGTAAGATCCATTTTGCAATGGCTTCTCTTTTCTCGGGGACCATCAGGTAAAAATAAAGATTATAGAGCAGTTTACGTTCTGTAAATGAAAATAAAAAAGCCGTCACGAGTACTCGTGACGGCTTTTACAAAATGTGCGATCCTTATTGTTTGTCCTTTATTTTCTCCTTGTTTGAAACAACAGGGTTAAAAGGTCTGTCCGGTTTGCCAATAGTGGTAAGCAAAGCGGTATACTTGTTTTTGTTACCCAAGGTAGTCATTGCGCTATCAATATCGCTGTCGGTTTTAATTGAAGCCTCAAGCCTTCCCTTCTGAAAATAATATCTTGATGCTATTTCTTCTTCAACCAGTTGGGATATCTCTTTTTTATATGTGTTGAGATCTGCTTTTTTATTATGCATTACTTTTTCCTTGAGTTTTTCATATTCATCCTTAACGTTATCAAAATACTTTTCCTTTTCAGCAACGTCTTTAAACTCATTCAATTCCTTTTCGCTTTTTGTAGTATAATCAAATTCTTTGCCATTCAGGTAGGCAACAAGGTCGCCATATTCTGTATCGCTAAGCTTAAATGTTTTGGCTGATGGTATTGTTGGGTGAGCCATTCTGTATTTTGACACATAGTCAAACATATAAGGTTTTGTCATAAGGCTCGCAGTGATATTGCTATACTTAAAATCTTCAAGCGCAACATCAGGTGCAACACCACCGCCATCATATACAATTCGTCCGTTCTTTGTTTTGAACGCAGTAATAAGCGAATCCGGAACTTTCTCTACACTTCCGTCGTCATTTCTATTTGAGTAGTCCAGCGCCTGTATACATCTTCCGCTCGGAATATAATACTTGGCAACTGTTACTTTGAGCTGGGAATTATAACTCAGTGGCCTTGTTTGCTGAACTAGGCCTTTACCATATGTTCTTTGCCCAATAACAATTCCCCTGTCAAGATCCTGTAATGCACCGGATACAATTTCTGAAGCTGAAGCGGATCCTCTATCGACTAAAATAGCCATGGGAGTTTCGGTGTCAATGGGATCGCTCGTAGCTTTATATATTTTATCCCAATCCTTTACTTTTCCTTTGGTGCTTACGACTTCTGTTCCGCGATCAACAAATAAGTTTACTATATCAACAGCTTCTCTCAGCAATCCACCCGGATTTCCTCTGAGATCAAGTACAAGCGATTTCATATTCGGATCTTTCTTTAATTCGAGCAACGCTTCTTTAACTTCGTTTGCTGCATTCTCGGTAAAGCCGGTAAGTTTTATATAACCGGTTTTACTATCGATCATTCCGGAATAGGAAACACTTTTTATTTTTATGTCTTCACGCACCAGTGTTTTTTCAATATTTTTTTCTTCTCCTTCTCTTTTAATAAGTAAGCTAACAGATGTGCCAGGTTGTCCTTTAAGTATTTTACTTACCTCATCTGTCTTTTTACCCTTGGCCGATACACCGTTAATTTCAAGCACCATGTCTCCGGCTCTCAGGTCGGCCTTTTGTGCAGGAAACCCTTCGTATGGTTCTGATATAACCACATAATCTCCCTGTTGACGAATAAGAGAACCAATACCTCCATATTGTCCTGTAGTCATGTAGCGGTAATCTTCAATATCCGACTCAGGAATATAATTGGTGTAAGGGTCAAGGGATTCAAGCATAGCGTCGATACCTTTTTTCATCAGATCGCCTGGCTTCGTATCGTCAACATAATAAATATTTAGCTCTCTGAAGAGAGTTGAGAAAATATCAAGGTTTTTGGAAACTTCAAAGTAGTTGTCAACGAAGCTATATGAGCCAAATGCCGAAACTCCAATGATAAGGGCAACTACAATTGTCCTGCTTTTTTTTCTTATAAATGCGAATGTCTTCATAGTATGTAGTTTTATGGAACCGGGTCGTGTCCGTGTTTTTTACTCCACGGGTGACATGATAAAATTCTTTTTATTGTTAAATATGAACCTTTGTAAGGTCCATGTTTTTTCATTGCTTCAATGCCGTATTGCGAACATGTTGGAACGTATCTACAAGAAGGCATTAGTAATGGTGATAATAATATCTGGTAGCCCTTTATTAACCATACAAAAACCATGCTAATAACTCTGCTCATTTCTCCTGTTGATTTTTTGCAATCCTGTTTTTAAGCTTTCTTCAATTTTTAAATAATCCAATTTCTTTGCCAACGTATAAACAGCTAAAACCAATAATGTGTTTTTCTTGTTCTCAATATTATCATATACAATATTTTTATTTTTTCGGTAAGCTTCCCTTACTTGCCTTTTTATTTTGTTTCTATCGGTAGCTTTTGCAAAGATCCTCTTGGGTACACTTATTCCAAACTTTACAGGATAATTTTGTTCAGTCTTGGTTTCCTTCCAGTATATCTTTAACGGTTTAAAAATGAAATAATTGTTTTCATTAATTAACTCCTCAAAGTCCTTTTTTAAGTACAGACGTTCCTCTTTGCAAAAAGTTTCCACTTCACTTATAAAGTTAACATTAATTAAGCCCAATAACAACAATAGTTTGACAGTCGGAAATAGGGATTGTTGAACGGTAAAAACCTAGCCGGATTAGTTTTTTATTACTTGTTAGCCTTTTTAATATATGCCTCCAGGGCCATAGTCATGGAAGGAGCGGCAGGCGTAGGAGCTTTTATATCAAGCCTCAATTTGGCATCAGCAACAGCTTTTGCTGTGGCTTCACCAAAAGCGGCAATGCGCGTATTGTTTTGCTTGAATTTTGGAAAGTTTTTGAATAATGACTTAATACCTGCAGGAGTAAAAAATACCAATACATCGTAGTTTACTTTTGCAAGATCAGATAGGTCAGCGGTTACGGTTTTATAAAGTACCGCTCGTGTAAAATTTATATTGTTTTGTTTTAACACATCAACAATTTCGTCCTTATGAACATTTGAGCATGGAAGAAGAAATTTTTCGTCTTTGTGTTTTTTTATAGTCTCTAAAAGGTCCGTGATTGTCCTTGCGCCATAAAAAATTTTCCTTTTACGGTACACTACATATTTCTGAAGGTAGAATGCGATAGATTCTGAAAGGCAAAAATATTTCATTGTCTCAGGTACTGGGATACGTAATTCGCTACACATTCTGAAAAAATGATCAGCGGCATTTTTGCTATTAAAAATAACAGCGCCATGCTCAGCAATATTTATACGTTTTTTTCTGAAGTCTTTTGCTGAAATACCATCAATCTGTATGAATTGCCTAAAATCAATTTTAAGATTGTACTTTTTGGCCAAATCATGGTAAGGTGATTTTTCCGTTTCGGTAGGCTTTGGTTGTGAAACCAATAAACTTTTTACTTTCAAAATAAGTAATTTTTGATGTTGTGCAAGATTATATAAACCCTACGAAATCTCAATTTCTACTTACGAACAATTTTATTACAACGACCAACGGTAGAATTTCGAGGGTGCAAAGATACAAAAATAAATATATCCCCGAAATCCCTTTTTTACCACCCCCTAAAAGCAGCAATCTGATGAATTTATAGAGGTAGGACATCCCGAAAAGACCAATAATAAAGTAGGAAAGAAAAACACCTACCGCGGAAGGGGAATATTGAATTAATACCACCAATGGGAAGGCAAAGATCCCTAGTACTTCATTAAATAAGAAAATGTTAAAAACATGCCAGAATGATTCCTGCTGTTTTTCAAATAGAAGTCCGGAAAATCTAATCAAAATTATTTTTAAAGTGAAAAAGGATAATAGGAAAAAAAATACCTTGATGAATAAAACATAAGGTTCATGATGAATTGTGTTTATCCAATTGAAATACGAATTTGTTTGACTTATAAATATCGAAGACACAACTAGAAAAAGGAGCGACAATACAATTGAAAGTCTGTTGCTAAGCGCGTATTCATTTCGTATCAATTGTTCTATGTTCCTGTTTGAAATAGCTGCTGACACAACAAGGTTTAATTTTTTTCTGTATGTTGCCATCATCCATACCAGTGCAGCAAAGCAAACAATAATAAGCCATGATAACCAATACTGCGAATTAGTAAGGTGAAGTGAAGGGGAAAAGCTACTAGGCTGAAGCGAGTGGTTATCGAAAAGAGAAGTTGTGTTTTGAATTGTCAATAACATAGGATCAAATTAATGACCAAGACTAAATACCCTACTGATGTTAAACCCAAACTTGTATCCGCCTTTTGCCCACGAATCCCTTGTGTAAGGAATAAAATTATTTTCATTAATACCTGCTGCGTTGGTTAGATTCAGGTGAAAAACGTGGCCGCCGGTTTCAATTTCAAAGCCAATAGCAAGCGGCATATAATAAGGAGTCTCGGGATTGTTTTTTCTAAAATCAGATTTGATGAAGAAATAATCGGCAATTATACATAGACGTTTTGTTAATTTAATTCTTGTGCCTACACCAATAGAAAAAAGTCCGGTCTCTTCTTCAGCATTATTGTCGCTGTTAATGAATTTTTTCACAAAATTACGATGTGTATATCCCGGCAAAACTTCAAATGAGAAAGCACGGCTAAACTTTCTCGCAATAACAAGTTGCGTAGTGTATGAAATGCGATGTGTGAATTTTTCAGTTACACCAACTGTTCCGGCATAAAATTGTTCAGCCTTAACTGGTACTACGCCCATGCAACTATATATTACAGCAGAAACAGGTATTTTATTATTTGTAGTTTGCTCAAGAAATCTGTATTTAATCGATCCATCGAGCAACTCATACATTTTATTTCTTGCAATACCAATTTGCAGCCGGTCAGTTATTCCGTAATCAAATGAAAACCGTATATCATCCGAATTGTCAAAACCCCATAGTGTATGTGCACCACCGTTGCTCGCTACTCCAATGTTGCCAAAGCGATGCGTGATCCTGAAATCAAGATGATTTTTTTTGATTGTTTCGGTAGATTGTGCGCTTATTATTTTTGTAGTCTTAAAAGTGGCAAATACTTTTTCATTTTGTTTTTTTACTCCGGATTGTTCTAATGAGTCAACCATACTAAGCAAATCAACTTCCTGTGAGAATGTTGTTTGAGAATTGAAAAGAAAAATTAATAAAATGTTTAAATATGTTTTCATGAAAATTTATTTATCCGTTGAGGCAGGCTTTTTAAATGGTTCGAGTGTTGATTTTAGAGTAACAACAACATCTTCTGCAATATTTTTAATATACATACTTGGCACTTCAATTTTATAATCAGCAATATGAATGTTGAATTTTGCATCGAGCATGATTTTTCCGTCACTAACTGTTAATGTTCCTTTAATGGTAATTTCTTTGGTGACACCATGCATGTCCAGTTTGCCGGTAACACTTACTTCATTTTTCCCATTTACAGTATAATCTACCTTCTCGTTTATTTTGCCTTTGAAAACAGCATGTTCATACTTATCGGTCTCCATATAATTCTCATTAAAATGCTCTTCCATTGTCGCATTTTTAAATCTAAAGGCTTTAATAGGAATTTTTACCTGCAAGTCACCGGTGCCTGTGCTTAATACAGGAGCAGCAGCAGTGTTTTTCGCTTCAATATTTTCAATGGGTGCTTCGGAAAAAAAACTTATTTCACAGGATTTAGAAAGGTAAACTTGCCCATCAGAGTTTAAATAGGTAAAAAACAAAAATGCAAAAAATAATTTTTTCATTTGTTCATCAGTTAGTTATTGGGCGCGCCCATATTGAGCCAGCTCTTTATTTTTTGTTTTTCACAATCTGTTAATTGTTTTACAGCATAAGTAGGAGGCATAGGGGATGCGTTTACAAAAACTCTGTCATACACTTTTCCGTTATCATCCACTTTTGCTTTTAATTCAGCATAAATGGTAAAGTCGTTGGGTCCTGCACCGCCGGAAACGTGACAACCTGATACAGCACAGGTTATTGCAACAATATTTTTTATGGTATCATTATATTTTACATTGGTGGTATCGCAGGATAGTGGAACATAAAGATTCCCCTTTTCCTTTCCACATGAAGAGTAAAGCACAACGATTGCAATGCAAATAAAAAAAACAAAACGTCCGATTGATGAAATATTCATTTCAAAATTATAATACAATTAGTTTTTGAAGATAGTTTTCTTCATTGTGTTCCACCACAATAAAATAAGTACCTGCAGTAAATGTGCCAATTATAGGGATAATTGTCGAAAAATAGCCGGGAGCTGCAAAATCATTGTAAAATATTTTAACAAGTCTACCCTCCATGTCGTAGGCGGATATTTTCGTATTGCCGCTTTCATTAAAGTTGAGAGAGACTTTTACGGATTCAGTAGCTGGATTAGGGAAGATTTGAATATTGTCTTCTGAATAAGTAATGCCTCCGATACCAGACGTCGGATCTCTATGAACGGTGAGTCTGCATGTATGAATCTGATCTCCACTGCTTAATCCGTTAGAATTGGTTGCGTTAAATGCACCATAAAAGATAACTGAATCTGCGGTCGGCGCTGTCCAGTTAAATGACCATGCCTTTGAGCCTAAGCCGGGAGTGCCCGCTGTTCTGTGCGTAATATATTTTGTTCCCACTATCTGAGTTTCGGTTGTATTGGTAACAACTAGAGTTCCTTGGTATACACCCGAAGTAGTTTGCGGTGATATCTGAAAACCAAATCTTTTGATGTTTGAAACGGTAGCGGTTGCTGTGAATGAATAAGTTGAACCCGGCATATAACCGGATCCAGGGATGTCTGAAGTGATCCATCCTGTTTTCGGTACAACAGAACTTCCGGTATGACAACCAGAAGTTGAACAAGTTTTTCCATCAGATGGAGAACCAGTATAACCTTTGCCCAAAGTAACCGGTGCGCCGGTAGAGTGCGTTAACGCTTCGTTATTGATGGAAAATATTATCGCGATTAGAGCTATAAAAAAAGTTGAGTAAAGGATCTTTTTCGCCATAAAAGATAATTTGTAATAAATATAAGCAAATTAACGAATTGTTAAATTGCAACAAATGCAATCCGTTAACAGGGGATATTCTTTCCTAAATGGGAGATTGAGAAAACAGTTAAATCTTTTACGTATGTTGCCCCCTTTTGGTTACAGGGGTTAATCAAATGTCTTAGTTTTTTTTATTGTATTTACTTTTTATGATTTGGGCAAAACTAACCCTCTCAATTTTACTGTTTATCCAACTAACAAAATCAAAGTATCCCAGAAGGTGCTTGTCTTCCGGTTGTTTTTTGAATAAGTTTTCCAGGTCTTTTTTTAATTCAATAAATGCAAGTTGTGTCTCTTTTTCCGAAGAAAATTTAGGAACTTTTAATTGCATAAATTTTAAAATAAGATTTTCAAATGCGAGTAAACGTTTTTTCTTATATAAAAACCGGAAGCTGGATTTTACAAGATATTCCAGCAAGTCATTATTCCCGAGTTCATAATGAACAATAAGGTTAAGTATTTTTTCAACGCAATAAAGATCTTCCCGAAGTTCACTTGTCTCATTAAGAATTTTGTTGATCCATTTTTTTGCTTCGGAGTACATTTCCGCTCCAAAGTATGCTTGCGCGATAGTATGATAAAGGAAAATTTCTATTGCTTTACTTTCCAGTTTTTTATCCACAATGCTCATTAGCGAGGGAACGAGTTCAGTAGCTTTTTTAAATTCCCCAATCTTTGTAAGGATACCAATCTCATTGCTGGCAGCGAGACTGTATATGTTGATGGGTGTTTCAGGATATTCTGCGCAAATGTTTTTTACCAATTCAATTTGTTTGAGGGCTTCCTTATTCATACCCATTTTTGACTGGCAAGTTGAAAGGTTGAATAAGGCAACTGCATAAAGAGCAGGATATTCAGGTATCTGATGAGGGTTTTTTTCGAATAATTTCACTGCCTCATAAACTTCTTTGTACGCTTTGCTGTAATCATTCAGAATAAAATAATAAAAGCATCTTCCAAAAAAATAATGAAATGTTGCAATGAAAGATTTTGCGTTAGCGGGAGTTTTATATAGTTTATTTTCAAAAAGTTCTTTATAATAATTTATGTCCTGCCTAGTAATGCCGGAGTACGCTCTTTGTGAACCAAAAAGTGCGCTAAGCTGTATGTACTGAAATGAGTTGGATGTCTTATCAAGGGTTTCCAATATTGTGCCATACATCTCCTTTATTTCGTTGGGTTTTGTGCCGCTAAAGGAATGGATGGATAATATTTTCATTTCCCAATTGTAAATTTCTATGAGCTGGCTAAAGGATTCGTATTTAAGTGCCATGGTCTTTGCTTTAGACAACACTTTTTCACTTTGATCGTAGAGTCCTTTTTTATATAATATCTCAGCGAAATGAAGTTGAGTATTTAATTTATTGGCAACAGAACTGTTGTTATGAAATGAATCAAGGCTTTTTAAAATGGTTTCGTGTAGGCGTGTTTTTAATGTTGGTAAATGTTTTTTATAGCGCTCATCTTTCAGTAAAATGTCTTCATCGTATTCCTTTTGTTTTTCAATATCATCAAACAGGGAAACGTAATTATTTTCTTCTCCAATAACATGTCGTGAAGCAAAAATTTTAAAATTTCTTTTTTCGGACATGTTCAGTGATTTGATCAGAACAAAGAG
This sequence comes from uncultured Bacteroidia bacterium, assembly GCA_964593555.1. Classification (GTDB taxonomy): domain Bacteria; phylum Bacteroidota; class Bacteroidia; order JAFLBG01; family JAFLBG01; genus CAZQIC01. The sequence continues at coordinate 24,166 of CAZQIC010000033.1, forward strand.
GTCGGTATTGGAGAGTTTTGACATCGCGTTTAAAATTAACGAGTACAATATACTAATAAATAGTAAAACAGACATGTAACAATATTTTGCTGATTTTAAGTCAATAATGCTTTCTGGATCTTATTGTTGAGGTAAAAAAAGGGAGATTAATTTTTGTGATAAAAGTAGACTCCTATCAGAAGTGTAATAAAAATAAAATATTGTGATGCAATAGCGATAGCTGTTGGATATAATTGTTTGATATAAATCCCTTATAAAAATGAGCTTTCTCCCCAAAAGGCATATTGCCGGCACAGGTTTATTAATTGCTTGTATTTTAAATGTTGTAGCTCAGCCTCAAACTGATTTCTGGCATTTTGGAATGAAGGCTGGTGTGAATTTTAATTCTGGCGCCCCGGTTGCATTTACAAATTCACAATTAAGCGACCCATCTACGGTTGGTGAAGGATGTTCTTCCATTTCGGATGCCTCAGGAAATTTATTGTTTTATACCAATGGTGTTAAGGCTTGGGATAAAAATGATAATGTAATGCCCGCGGGTACAGGTTTGCTTGGGCATGGTTCCTGTACGCAATCTTGTGTAATTGTTCCTTTCCCGGCAAACAATTCCAAGTATTATGTTTTTACTAATGGTGCAGATGCATCGAATATAAATAGGGAAGGACTCAATTACTCGGTTGTTGATATGAGTCTCAACGGTGGACTAGGGGATGTAACAGTTAAAAACACAAATATAGTTCCAAAAGATAAAACAACAGAAAAACTGGCGGCGATAAAACATTGCAATGGAAAAGATTATTGGGTAGTTACGCATGAGTCGGGTAACAATACATTTGACGCTTTTTTGGTTACATCTACAGGGGTAACATCCGCTGCAGTTAAATCCAATATTGGTATTGTTCATACCTCAAACGATAAATTGGGCTATATGAAAATTTCCGCTGACGGTAAAAAACTTGCTGTTGCCGTTTTTGGTAAGCAGGTAGAACTTTTTGATTTTGACAATTCAACCGGTACTGTAACAAATCCAATGACCATTACTGCGGCCACAGCTGTGGCGAAGAGTTACTATGGTGTTGAGTTTTCACCAGATAGATCTAAGCTTTACGTGACAACTTTTGGAAGTGCATTTTTGGGATCTGGTCAATTATTCCAGTTCAATTTAAATGCCGGTTCTGTGGCGGCAATAAATGCATCAGCAGTTTTTATAAGTAGTCCTGCCACAATGATTGGTACTGTTCAATTGGCATCTAATGGCAAAATATATCTTACCAAATCAGTGGGTACCTGGCTAGGTGTTATCAATAATCCGAATAATGCGGGTTTGGCCTGTAATTATGTTAATAATGCTGTGTCATTAGCTGGAAAAAACAGCGGACTGGGTCTCCCAAATTTTGTGCAAAGTTTTTTTTATACTCCGCCTTCTCGTGTTCCAACAAGTTTCAGATATAAAAGTACTTGCTTTTCATCGCTTACTTCTTTCAGCATAAACGATACAAGTAAAATACAGTCTGTTGCCTGGAATTTTAATGATCCGTCTTCTACTAATGATACTTCAACATTGTTGTTTCCCTCTTATGTATTTTCAACACTTTCGAATTATAATGTACAGCTTATAATTAATTACAAATGTTTTTCTGATACAATTTTGCAGGTGGTAAAAATTTTACCGTTACCGGTTGTTAATGCAGGCGCTGATACCACAATATGTAGTTCCGCAGCAATGTTAAATGGTTTTCCATCTGGTGGTACAAATTATCAATGGCTGCCGATAACAGGACTTGCGTGTCCTGGCTGTATTGCTACTACAGCGTTTCCTCCGACGACAACAAATTATAAGTTAATGGTAACAGATAATAATGGCTGCACAGGAATTGATTCGATGTTGGTAATAGTTAATTGTCCTGCGGTTTTAGTTGTAGGGGCATCAGTTTGTAAGGGTACATGTTTTATGATTAACGCAGTGCCAATTGGGGGAACTGCGCCTTATACTTATAGCTGGAGCAATGGGGTAACATCAATAACAAATATGGTTTGCCCTTTAGTTACAACAGCTTACACAGTCACTCTAACCGATGCATTTGGATTTACTTCGGTGGACTCAACAACAGTTACGGTTTTGCCTGATGTAACTGCCTCACTAACTAAAACGGATAATAATTGCTACGGCGAATCAAATGGAAGTATATCTGTTAATCCACTTACCGGGTCCACGCCCTTTGCATATTCATGGAGTAACGGAATAACAAATACTGCAAATATTTTTGGATTAATTGCAGGAAACTACAATGTTGTTGTCACTGATGCTAATGGATGTACTGCTATATTATCAAGTGTTGTCGTTGAGCCAACAAAACTTTTACCGGGAGTAAATGGTGTAAAAACTATTTGCTATGGTGACTCGGCAGTTATAACGGCATCAGCCTCAGGAGGAACTTCGCCATATTTATTTTCGTGGACTCCCGGTGGTGCAAGTAGTTCGTCAGTAAAAGCATCGCCAGATTCAACAAAAATATATTCGGTTATTGTAACTGATAATAATGGTTGTACTGCAGATACTGCATTTGAAGTTATGGTTAGCCAATTACCTGAAATAAAATATTCTGTTAGTGATTCTGAAGGCTGCGCGCCACTGTGTGTAAACTTTATCAACCAATCTAATGCTGTAAGTTGCATTTGGGATTTGGGCGGAGGAAATTTTTCGGTGTCTGATGATTTTGTAAAATGTTATAATAGCGCGGGTGATTTTCCTTTTTCATTAACCATAACCGATGTGAATGGCTGTTCAAATACATTGCTAAATACCGGAATAATAAAAGTTCATCCGGTACCGGTTGCAGCATTTTTGCCGAATACAAATCAGGCAACTATTTTATCTCCTGTAATTGACTTTAAAAACAATTCAGTTGGTGCAAATGCTTTTGTCTGGGATTTCGGTGATGGTGTAACATCAAATGTGACATCATTGTATGTGAGCCATACATATGAAGATACCTCGACCTATAATGTTATGTTGATTGCGATGAATGAATTTGGTTGTAAAGACACGGCGTACAAAAATATTTTGATAAAATCTGAATATGAAATTTTTGTGCCCAATGCATTTACGCCAAATGGTGATGGCGCTAATGAAATATTTATGCCATTAACATATTACAAAGAAGTTGCAACTTTTAACATGTCTGTGTTCGACAGATGGGGAGATCTGATCTTTGAAACAAATAATTTAAATATTGGCTGGGATGGAATTGCTAATGGTGGAACGGATATTGCCCAGGAAGATGTTTACATATGGAAAGTTAGTGTGAAATTATTAGATGGGGAAAAACACAACTATACCGGACATGTAACATTGATCAAATAGATCAGTTGAATGCTCCTTTGTACCGCAGCGTAATTTCCATTCCTCCTCTGAAATCACTTGCTACGCGTAATTTGGAAATGTTAATGTCATAACTGAAACCAATCAGTAAACTTTTTTGCAACTCGAATGCAGCACATGCGACAAATGCATCTTTAAATCTATACTGCCCTCCAAGATAAACAGCGGATGATGTCCATTTGTCTACGTAAACTAATTCTGAAGCATTATCAACACCTATTATATATTTAAACAATAGTCCTGCATCCATTTCCTGATACGGCCCTTGCATAAAATAAATAAATTGCGGCAGTAAAAACGCCTGCTTATCTATAAGTTTAATTTGTCCGTTTAAATGACATACCAATTTTCGAAGTAGTTTAGCGTCTGAGTTGTTGTAAAAAGATTGTATAGGTTGATTGATATGATACATTGCAGCACCAACGTTTATCTTTAACTGGTTGTATTTGTTGGAGTAGTCCCACATTGTTCCACCGCTAACATCTATAAATGTGTTTGAGTTTGCAAGCTGGTTTTCTCCGGATGGAAGCGTGGGGTCATATAAAACACCATTGAACTGACTGTCCCATTTAAGGTCATTGGTGCGTATGCTTTGCTGCCCAAAGCCAAACTGTAGGCCCGTTGCAATACTGTTGCTTGAGTTCGCTCGCAAAGTATAAGAAGCGCTAAGATCTCCTTTTGTAATTCCCATTTTTGATTTGCCGGCTTTATCATTAAAGAATGACATTCCAATGCCAATTCTTTTAACGGGTAGCGATAATTCTACAGAAGCAAAAGCTGTTCTGTAAGGATTGATAATACTTTGCCACTGATTTTTGTAATTGGTTATGATCCTGTAATCGCCCTGGAAAAATCCGGTATGTGCGGGGTTAACGGATAGTGGATTAAAATAAAATTGCGAAAAATGGATATCCTGTGATTTTAAATAAAAAGAATTTAAAATCGCTAACGATGTAAATAGGTAAAAAAAATGTTTATTTATTTTTTTCATCACTATTTTACCAATGATATGTCTCCTTTTTCAACGATTTTTTTACCATCAAGCATAGTGGCAGCAATATGCCAAACATAAATTCCGGGCATAGCGTCTTTGCCATTGATTGTTCCATCCCATCCAATTTTATTGTCAGTGGTCTCAAATATTTTTATTCCCCACCTATCATAAATAACAAAATAGAGTTCGGTTATACCTTCTCCACGTACATAAAATACATCATTCAATCCATCGCCGTTTGGAGAAAAAATATCAGGAATAAAAAGTAATGTGGGATCAAGGATGCATATTTCGAGAGAGTATTCATCCTCGCAATTTCCTTCGTTAAGCACATGAAGTTTGATTGGATATTTTCCGGGCTTATTAAAATTAAAAGTGGGATTAACTCCGGGTGTATACGGAATTGTTGTATCGCCAAGATCCCAATAGCCTTGCGATGCACCAAGGCTCAGGTCAAGAAACGTAATAAGACTTTGATCATAAGGAACACATGTAAGATTTGGATTGGCAGAGAACAATGATTTAATTATTCCATAACCGGGGATCTTGATCGTTGTATCGAAGGAACAATTTGAATTTATATCCCGCACTTTAACAAAATAACTAACACCAGATAATCCGGTAATTGCATTCCCGCTTTGTACCGGACTTGTTGACCATGAATAAGCGTATGTTCCTGTACCTGTTACAGTCACGTTGGCTGTGCCCGAAGAACCATAGCACCCAATAGGACTTGTGATAAATGATGTGGAAAAGGCAGGAAAAATATGAACGGTAATACTATCTACAGCGTCATCAGAACAACCATCCGAAGTTGAAACATAATATGTTGTAGTTACAGAAGGAGTGACCTGATTTATTTGAGACGAAAAAAGTCCATTGGACCAGGAGTAAGTATGTGATGTAACATATGGACTTCCTCCGGAGGAGTTTAAAGAAAGTATAGATCCATTACCGTTACATATAGTATCTCTAGATGCAGTTAGTGTAGTTTGTATTGGTGGAAATATTGTGAGTGAAATCGAATCGGTTGTTATGCAAAATCCACTACCATACGTATATACAAGACGGTGTGTTCCCGGGCCAACGGAATCCGGATTGATATTTGTTGAATGAGGAATTCCATTAAGTGTAAGTGTTCCGCCCAAGGGGGTAAGTCCCGCAGTAAAATTCGTGTCCACATTGCAGTAAATAGAATTTATATTACTTATGTATGCGGGACTAAAATTATAAATGGTTGCTACAATAGTATCTTTGCAACCGCCTCGTGGATCATATATGAGATTAAAAACACCTGGGCCCGCTGCTGCAGGATTAAACAAACCGGTTTGTGCATTTACTATACCGGGTCCTTGCCAATGCGCGTTCGCTCCAACAGATGGGTCGAGAATGAATGGTGGATTTGTATTACATAAAGTAGTATCGCTGTAACTTAATGCCGGAGGGTAAACAACCATTTTCACGGAGTCGAAACAGGTGTTAGCGGTATACACAACACTGAAAACTCCCGTTCCTGTCAATGATGGGTTGAAAAAATATTCGTTCCCATTTTTTACAACACCGGGTCCTGTCCACACACCACCGCCAGGATCAAATTGAGTATTCGAATATTGATTGAGTTTCATGGGATCAGTTCCTAAACAGAAAAAAAGAGAATCCTTATAAATATTCGTAACACGCGAATAAAGGAATATAGTATCAAAGCATCCGTTTAGTGCATTGAAAACAAGTCCTTCATTGAAATTGGTGAGCCCTTGTGCATTGGGATTGTATACTCCCTGGTTATTTACAAGGGTACTCGCTCCTCCGTTGCTGATCCAATAGCTGTACCATATTCCTCCTGGTGGATTGGGAACAGCAACAGTATCCTGCGGCTCCAATGGACAAAATACTATGCCGCCTCCGGCATTTGCAGGTTTTACAAACAAGCGCAATGTGTCTTTACAGCCATTTAATTTGTATACAATTTTCTTCAGTCCCGGCCCTGCCCATCCCGGAATAAATTTACCGGAGACAGTATCATAAACTCCTGGAGCAAGTTCCCAGCGTCCCCCAGGAGGCGAGGCTGTGAGTGTATAAGACCATGCCGATTCACAAACCGTATCGACAAGCGGACTAACATTTAATGCATTTACGAATATTCTTTTTGTATCGCTACAGCCATTGGAGTGCGAATATGTTACAGTATAAGTTCCGGCAACCGTAGGAGTAAATGTTCCGGCAGATGAAATATATCCACCGCCCCCTGACCACGTTCCACCCATTGGAGTATAAGTAGAAACGGAAAATGGTGGTGAACCTGTACAAGCGGCTTCATCAAGCCCTGCATCCATTGGCTTCACTGTTATCTGTGTGGTTGCACTGCACAATCCTCCAATGGTATAATATATTGTGTGAGTACCTGCGCTTGAATCAGGATCAAAAAGTCCTGTTGAGCTACCGCCAGGAAGAACAATTCCCCGGCCGCTCCATACGCCGCCAGGCGGACTACCTGTTAAGTTAAACGGCTGATCTGATTGGCAAATAGGTCCAGGTAAAGCAGTTATAGTTGGTTGGATAATAGTGATGGTTATGCTTCCCGTAAATGTCGGACCTCCGAATGTGGAACGGACACCAAGTGTATATGTTGTTGTTGATGTAGGACAAACATTTTGGGTTGGAGAATTGGGTAAACCATGACTCCACAAATAATCATAACTCAAACACCCATTCACAACACCTTCCAGCTGCACGCACGATCCAATGCAGATACTGTCATTAGGTGTGGGAGTAATTGTAACCGTTAAAGGGCAATCGGTGATCGTGAAAGAATTTGTGATGTTAAATATCCATACGCTATCACAATTGTCAAGCATTTTAAATTCTAGGTCAACATTGTAGTTACAACTTTCATCCAATTGATTTGAAAGTAAAATTTGAAAATGATCGGTACTGTCAGCTGCACAACCAATAGGAGTAACTCCAATAACAGAAGTTGTTAGGGGGCCAGTAACTCCAAGCGCTAATGGATAAATCGAGTCACAATGAATGCGCCGGTTGAAGCGCAGATCAAGCGCGGTAGCACTACATGTGGGAACCGGAGAAATGCTAAAAGTTGGTGGTATAGGAGCCACTACAGTTGACCTCCATTGAGCTTTAAAGCCTTCTAGTTGCACTAAGGTTCCATTTTCTCTAAACACTATAGTAAGACATCCGCTTGACGCAATAATCGGCGGAATTGGCCCTAAACCACTATAACCTGTACCAATCATTGTCCCGGGACTTATGGTGAGGCCATTGTAAAAAAATATTGAATCCCAGCCTTGCTCTGTAAGGAATTGAGAAAAAGTAAGTGTAATACTTCCGCCAGTACAAATCCTGAAAGTATCATTTGTACCAGACTGGTATATACCTACTAGTCCAGATCCAGGTCCCCCATTGTCATATAAAATACCCTTGCAATTATATACAGTAGTATCATCCTGGAAAAGCATATTGAAAGTGGGCACAAGTTGTGCCTCCGCTTTTTCAGGTAAAACCAATGAAAAAATAAAAAGTAATAAGTATATTTTTTTCAAAAAGCAGCTTTTAATAATAAAGCACAAAACATGCCTGTTAGGACATGTTTAGTCAGAAAGAAAAATTTAAAAAACTATGGTAAAGTATCATTAATTGTAATTGGCGGAGTAATAATTTCATTACTCCAGTTTCCTGCACGGTCCTGTAACTTTATTGATAGCGTAGAAAATTCCTGTGTTCCATTTCCTAATAGGAACATAGTGTTTAATCGAATACTTAGTGTGCCTTCAATTTTCAATTCCTGTTCGGGCGGAGTAAGTGGCTGTATGTGATACCAGTCGGGATTAACAAGGCGGCTATCTTTTACCTGCAGGGTGTATTCATCAGGTGATACTGTTCCAAGATCACCCTGGTTATCTTTATACTTAAGTGTTACAACAACAGAATCTCTGAATTGCATGAGGTTGCTTGGCGAAACACTTACAAGTTCTATAGTTGGCTCAGGCGGAAGATCTGCAGATTTTTTCTTACAGGAAATAAAAAAGCTTATCGAAAGTACACCGATTAATAAATATTTCATTGTCATTGAACTTTAAGTGCAAAGTATCCCATCATTATAGCATCTGATCCGGCATTGGGGATTTCCGTTGGAGAACCCTGGCTGCCATCATCAACATAAACTCTTAAATAAAGTATTGTTCCACTGGTGTAACTACTGGTATTGATAGAAACATAGTGTGTAAAGGTGCCTGAATTGCCAGTAAAGTCTGGCCCAACGGCAGGAGTGGAGCCCGTATAATAAATCAGAGTGTGTGCATCTGCTCCTGTGGTATCATACATTTGCCTTGATACAGAAACTTTGTTGTAACTCAGTGAAGAAAGTGATGTAGCATCATCGGAAACCAAAAACCAAATATCGACATTACCAGAGGGAACTGCCAGAGGAGGATATGCTCCGCCGGCTCTGGCAAATCCGCCCGATACAGATCCACTGGTAAAACCAAGTAGTCCTGTAATCTGAGGTTGGTTATTTCCAAGTACCGGATAATTTCCGAACATATCTTTTGCCCCGGCATCTATCCAATTTTTAATTGCCAGAATGTAATCGTTTTTATTTGGTGTCCAGTAAGGATAAGGATAAATTGTTGTGCCATGTTCTCCATATAATGGCATTTGCTCTGCGTCCACATCATGAAAAGTTAGACGTTTGTAAATTACAGATGAATCCGATCTATATGGCCATACTCTGTATGGATAGGGCTTAGTTTGCGACGTAGATAAGGTCGGTTTCTTTGGTACCTGATATACAAGTGTATTATAGGCGCTGTTTATACTTCTGAAATCCGGTGGAAAAGTTCCATCATGACACCCTGAGTTTGCGCAGGTTGGCCCGAATATTTTGTAATGTAAATAAGCAAAATTGCTTGGGCTTATATTGTCAATGTCAGGATTTACTGCCGGAGGATCAAGTGCGGGGTCGTCATACGGATTAACGTATTGATCCTTTTTACATGCAGTAAAAAAAACGATCGCCAATAATAAGCCGGCAGAAAAAACAAGTAAAATATTTTTTTTCATATTACATGCGATCAAATAATGATTGGGTATAAGCTGTTAACCCGGTATTCAGTACATCTGTTTTCAAACCAAATATCTCGGCTATCGTTAATGCGATATCTGCCGTTTCAGGCATACTATCCGGAGCAACTTCGCTACCTGTATTTTGCGCCGGATCAATATCATTGTATGTTGCAGGAGTAATACCTTTTCCTGCCATCATTGCAAACACCTTGCTCGTGTTATTATCGGAGTGGTCGTATCCAAAAAGTTTGCTTGGATCTTTAATAGCATTTGGAGTTGAATTTCTTCCGCACTCAGGAGCTGCAAGAAGGATCGTCTCGCCACCTAATACAGGATCTGACTGTATGAAATTCCACAGGTGACCCACCGCGTAATCCGCACGGTGTAAGCTTCTGAGGTATGAGGTAAAGTTACCGTGCGCAGAGTCAACGCCCGATAAATTAACGACTAGCAATTTTGGTTTAAATTCTTTTAATATTTCGCACGCATAAGATATCGTATTGATGTCACCATTCCGGTCAGAAATATCAAGTGTACTTGGATAGGCTAGTGGAGCGCCTGTTCCGCCTTGTCTGGCGAAAATATTTTTCATAAACAATTTTATCTGCTGCTTCTCATCTTCTGTGTTACCAATGTTTGGTAAAGCACTTCCGATATTTTCGAAACTATTATCAAGGAAGTATTTCATCTCATACATAGGATCCAGCTGATCCTGCGGATGGTAGAGTTTCGCGTTCTTCAAATAAAGATCCCCTTTGGGTCCAAAGGTTGTTTCCGGGGCAAAAAAGTTAGCTCCGTAATGTGATCCGTAATCGGGATGCTGACTGTGATTTAATAATGGTACAGAGTTTCCTATAGTGTTTCCTACCATCCAAACTTTCGAAGCAGGGAAATCTGTTGGTCCGCCGTGTCTTCTCAGGTATTCAAACATGGTTGGGTTCAGAGGTCTGTTCTTTAATCCTTGTGCAAGTGCGTTGCCGCCTTGAAGCATTACATTTAACCCCCCATAGTGTCCCGCGTTAGAGCTATTCACTTGTTTAAAAAGTATGCCTTGATTTTGCAGAGGAGTGGAAAGAATGGGAGTTAAAGGCATGATATATGAAGATCCGACGCTACCATAAATTATTTTTCCGCCATTTGCAGCCGGAGTTGGTCCAGCTCCCTCCAGCATATTATTCATAATATTTCCTTCAAAGTTCAACTCCGGTTTTGCCGCAGTTGCTGCGAAATCATATTGACTACGTCTAAGGTAGCCTTGTCCTATGGCTTCCTGGTGTCTCACACCTCCCGCAAACATCACCAATACAACATGGTTTGCCATGGGAGTACCGCCCGTGCTTGCGAAAAGCCGACCTGTAGGTAAAATGTAAGGAGCGATAAACGCACCTGCAGCTGCTAGTCCGGTTTTCTTTAAAAAGTCTCTTCTTTTCATCTGTAAATATTTTTTGTTGTTATATGATCCTAACTAAAGTCTTTAGTAAAACATGTATTCGTTTGAAAGCGCAAATGAAAAATATACCAGCTCCGGAAGAATTGTATCTGTTGGAGTTGTATGAGCTAAAATATAATTTTTGAAATAAGTTTTCTCCGCTTCTGTAGGGTTTCTCACAAGGAACCTATTATATGTTTCGGTAACGAATTTGTCAAGATCCCCAATCATATTCGCCTTTGACGGTAAAATAACACCAGGCTTATTAAAAAAGTTGCTGATGATCACTTCACGCGCGAGTTCTTTATCACCAATAGATTCTATACATTGACTGATGTCAAATATCTGGTTGGCTGATAATGCAGTTTGAAATAAGTTAGCATGTAGAATAGCAACAAACTGCTCATTTGTTTTTTGTTTTGCTTTTCCGGCACTTGGAGGTAATAAGGGAACATCGTTAACTTCGAACAAGCGATCTGTTTTTTCCTTTTTGCATCCCGAAAAAATAAAACTGCCAATGATGGCGAGTGTTATAACTGTTCTTAATTTTAAAATGCCCATATGTTGATTTATAAGTTGTAATTAAAAGTTTGCATACTCATCCGTTTTCATAATATCCTTCTGAAGTTTTTGGATATTATGATCACTGAAAAAAGATTGCATATGTCTGTTTGTTTCTGCACCTGAAGGTTCTCTTGCCATCAGCGTTTTGTAACTCCATCGAACTAAGCCTTCGTAAAATTCATCGCTGTTAACAATGACATTAATAAAGTCGCCCTTGTTTTGCCCCGATTTACCAAATAAAATTTGTGACATACTGTACTCGATCATGTTGTAACCTGCATCAAATTCAGCCTGTATTGGTGCACGCATCAATAAGTTGTCGAAACATGCGTTTACAAAATTAAATGTGTTCATGTTTATTTGATCGTAAGCACTATTGTATAGCATTCTGGCAAATACATCTTTTATTTCAATTGTACCTAAGCGGTATTGTTTCTGCGCTCTTACAACCTGGTAGCAGCGGTTCTCTATCTCAAGATTAATTCTCATGCTTACAGTGTCCCCTGCAAGAGAATCAGTGATATAGCTAAAGTGCGCTAGCCCGCCCTTATAAACTAAGTATTCATCAGAGGCTGCTTCGAGAACTCTTGCTTTGCACATTTCATAATAGCGGTTGTAGTATGCATGTTTATAGGATGTATCTCCAACGATCCAGTTTGTATCTGTTTGAAGTTTGGTAATCAATTGTTCTCTGGATGAAATACTAAAATCATTGGATCTCAGAAAATCTTCTTCGGCAATCATCTCGGCATCCAAAGGTTCTCTTCCAATTAAGTCAATAAAAAGTCTGTTGATGTAATTTTCAACTTTTACTTTAGGAATTCCATCATAATAAGG
>CAZQIC010000034.1:0-36123 GCA_964593555.1 uncultured Bacteroidia bacterium
CAATATCTCATCTCAATTATAAACATCAATCGTTGGATTTGTCTGATCCGAAAAGCGCAGAGGATTTTAAATTTGAAAATTTTCCTGATGCGGCTTCTGTAAACCTTATCAATAATGCCGGATCAATTGGCGAAATAAAATTTATTGGCAAACAAACTTCCAAAAATATCAGAAGCATGTTTGATCTAAATATTGTTTCAGCTGCGGTGATGATGAACAAGTTTGTGGAAAAATACAATGACCTGGATGTTAAGAAGGTGATAGCCAACATCAGCTCGGGAGCTGCTAAAAATCCCATAAGTGGATGGAGCGCTTATTGTGCGTCTAAAGCAGCGTTGGACATGTATAGCAGGGTATTGGCTGAGGAACAAACGGCAAGGAAAAATGGAATCAAGGTAATTGCTATTGCCCCTGGTATTATTGATACTCAAATGCAAGATGAAATAAGAAGTGCAAAATCAGAAGATTTTCCGCGTTTAAACGATTTTGTCAATTATAAAGCCGAAAAACAATTGCTGAGTCCCGACTTGGTTTCTGAGAAAATTTTCCTTATCTTGTTAGGTATAGAAACCATCCCCGAAACAGTTATCTCTCTGAGAGATTACTAAAACAAAAAGATATTATGGGAAAATCTTCAATTCTGCTTTTGCTCGGATCAATCATTTGGGCATGTAGCGGATCATCATATGCCCAGGAAAAAAAGTTTTGTGGAACAACCGAGGCTGTCGCACAGGCACTGAAAGATTATCCTGAACTTGCGGAGAGTCGTCGCCAGGTTGAGGAAAGCAGGCAGGCATTTATGGCAAATCACTCAGGTTCAACTGAGGCCGCTGCTGTCATTTATACTATTCCTGTTGTATTTCATATCGTTCATAAATATGGTCCTGAAAATATTACCGACGCACAGGTACATGATGCAATGGCAATACTTAATCGGGATTTTAGAAAAAAAAATGCAGATACTTCTGCCATTGCAACGCAGCACTTTAAGGACATTGCTGCCGATTGCGAAATAGAATTTAAACTGGCAAAAAAAGATCCAAACGGCAATTGTACAAATGGAATTGATAGAATTGTTTCGAACGAAACGTATATTGGCGATGATGATTCCAAGTTAAATTACTGGACAGGGTCAAAGTATTTAAATATATGGGTAGTAAATAATATTTCAAGTGGTGCAGCAGGGTATTCGTACCTGCCCGGTTCGGCCCCCTCAGGTAAAGATGGTATTATAATTCTTTATGACTATGTAGGAAGTATTGGATCTGGATCAGTGTCCAGATCAAGATCTCTTGGACATGAGGTTGGGCATTATCTTGACTTGCTTCATACCTGGGGTGGAAGCAATAGTCCGGGTGTTGCATGTGGAAATGATTTTGTTAATGATACTCCAACAACTAAGGGTTGGACATCATGCACCCTTACAAACACGGATGTTTGTAATTCCGGCACTCCCGAAAATGTTCAGAATTATATGGAGTATTCTTATTGTACGAATATGTTTACTGATGATCAGAAGAATGTCATGCGATCTGTATTTGGTGTTAGCCAATTCAGATATGTATTGGCCAGTTCAGGCAATGCGGCTTTCACTGGTATTGATGGAAACGGTCCTGCTCTTTGCTCACCCGTGGCAGATTTTTCTTCATCAACCAAGCTGGCCTGTGCTAATGATCCTGTAACCTTTAACGATATTTCCTGGAGGGGTGCGCCTGCTTCTTGGGCATGGTCATTTCAGGGAGGAGCACCGTCAGCATCAACTACGTCTTCTCCTGTTGTTACTTATGCGGCTCCCGGTATTTATTCTGTTACTATGGTTGCAACAAATGGTGTCGGCTTCGATTCAGAAATTAAAACAGGGTACATTACAATTTTTTCTTCTGTCGCATCTTACACCACCGCTCCTTATTTGGAGGGCTTTGAAGGATCTACAATTCCTACAGACTGGACAGTTTTTAATGAGTCAGGTGTTACATGGGCGCAAACAAGTTCTGCAAAATATGCAGGTACAAAATGTATTATGATAAATAATATGTCAAATACTTCCGGAGCTGTCGATGAAATTGTTACCCCCTCATACGATTTAACAAAAATGCCCGGGCCAATCATTTCTTTCAAACTTGCATATGCTCAAAAATCATCAACTACCGATGACATTTTAGAGGTGTTCGCTTCGGATGATTGTGGTAAAACATGGGATAGCCGATTTAGCAAAACAGGATCTTTATTGGCCACTATAGCCGCTCCACAAAGCAGCGCGTTTTATCCCACATCTACTACTACGCAATGGAGGAATGAGTATGTGAATGTTTCTCCGTTCATCAACTCAACTAATGTGCGTTTAAAATTCAAGTTTACTTCTGATCGTGGAAATAATATTTTTATAGATAATATAAATATCAATGCATACCTAAGTGTTAAAAATGAGGATGCTGGTATTCTTGATCTTTCACTTTTTCCTAACCCTGCAAAACAGGCTGCTACTGTTCGCTTTATTGCGGAAAAACAAGGCGTGGCTTCTATAGTTGTTGTGGATATGCTTGGAAGAAAAGTGGCTAATGTTTTTGATGGAAAAATTTATTCCGGTGAACAGGAATATAAAATTGATACGTCGGAGCTTTCTAAAGGAGTTTATTTCGTTAATGTGAATTTTGACAACGTAATTATTTCAAAGCCGCTGATGATCGCTGAATAATGGACTAAGATTTTTTCCTTAGTTCCATCATGAATTTTGATGCGTAAACAAACGCAGTTAATTCAGGATTTTCGGTTGTAAGGATTTCCTCTTTATTTCCTTCCCACCATTTTTCTCCTTTAAAAATAAAGGCATTTTTTTCGCCAATTTCTATAACCGAGTTCATGTCATGTGTAATAACGACTGTGGTGATATTGTATTCGTCGGTTATTTCCTTGATCAGGTTGTCAATTACAATTGATGTTTGCGGATCTAATCCCGAGTTGGGCTCATCACAAAAAAGATATTTTGGATTAACTGATATTGCTCTTGCTATCGCTACTCTTTTTTTCATCCCACCGCTTATTTCAGAAGGGAAAAGGTGATTGGTGTTTTCCAGGTTTACTCTTTTAAGACAGAAGTTTGCGCGGTCTCTTTTTTCTTCTTCGTTCATGTCAGTGAACATGGAAAGAGGAAAAATGATATTTTCTTCAACGGTTTGTGAATCAAATAATGCTCCACCCTGGAAAAGCATTCCTATTTCCTTGCGCACTTCTTTTTTTTCCTGAAAATTCATTCCGAGAAAATCACGGCCATCATATAATACTTGTCCCGAATCAACTTTGTGTAAACCTACAAGGCATTTTAATAAAACGGTTTTTCCTGATCCGCTTTGGCCAATGATCATATTGATTTTGCCCTTTTCAAAAACAAATGAAAAGTCTTTCAGGATCTGTCTGTCGCCAAATTTTTTGCTTATGTTTTTAGCTTCTATCAAACCAATAGTAGTTGAGTAAGCAGAAAATTAAAAATTAAAATAACAATGCTGCTGTATACAACAGCTTTAGTGCTTGATCTTCCAACTTCCAGCGCTCCGCCTTGGGTGTAATAACCATGATAGGAAGATACGGAGGTAATAATAAATGCGAATACAACTGTTTTAATAAGAGCGTATGTAACGTTGTAAGGTTTGAACGTGTATTGAATCCCATAAACAAATTCATATGATGTAACGGCCCCTACAACAATTCCAAAAAACCAGCCACCAAACAACCCCAAAAACATGCTGATGATAATAAGAAAAGGATTAATAAACATGGCTGCAACTATTTTAGGAAGTATGAGGTAGGACGAAGAGTTAATGCCCATAATTTCCAATGCATCTATTTGCTCAGATACCCTCATGGTACCTATTTCGGAGGCTATGTTCGACCCAACTTTACCGGCCAGGATTAAACTCACAATAGTGGGAGAAAACTCAAGTATAATGGAATCGCGAGTGGCTAAACCAACAGCATAAAGCGGGATCCAGGGGCTTTCAAAACCAACTGCTGATTGTATGGTAATTACCGCACCCATAAAAATAGAGATGATGGCAACAATGCCTAGTGATCCGAAGCCCAGCGATTCAATTTCATAGAACATCTGCCGGGTATATATCGATAGCTTCTCAGGCTTACGAAAAACGCGCCTGATCAAAAGAGAATAACGCCCGATATGATAGAGTATATTCACGAATTGTTGGAATAAGCGTAAAATTAGGCAATATTTATCGTTGTCAGAAATATGCTATAAGCTTAATTGGACTTTCCTCTATAAATTATGTAATTTTGCATAGAATTTGTACAATTAAATGATGACACGGCGTTTAAGAATTGTTTCTGTAATTTTGCTGGTCGCTTTGTCGATTTCAATTGAGGGTTGCTTTTTATTCAAGCCCAAAAATAAGTGTGGTGATTGTCCAAGCTGGAAATCAACACATAAAAAAGGTAAAAACGGGGTGCTAAAAAAATAAAATAAAATGAAAATTTTCAGGTCATTATCTTCTCAAAAAGTCCTAATAACTGTTTTGACATCCTTATGTATCATTGCCATTCTTTCCGCAGGTTGTGCCTCATCTTCTAAAAAGAAGAAGAAAAAAAACAGGATCGATCTTTGTCCTTCATGGGGCGGAGATAGTTAAAAATAAAATACCTATTTGTAGGTATGCCATTTCTTTTACAACTATTTGCTATTTAGGTATCTTTGGGTCTGCAATTTTATATGGGAATTACATTAGATAAACTTACTGTTGGCCAATCCGGGTTTGTTCGTGCTTTTAACGATCAGGACCTATCTCTTAAGCTTCTTGAAATGGGCTGTGTTCCCGGTGAAAAAATAACTGTAAAAAGGATTGCTCCTTTTGGAGGAACAATAGCTATAAAAGTATTGGGCTATGTGTTAGGTTTACGTAAAGAGGAAGCTGCAGGAATTATCATCTCTCCCGAACAAGTCAATTAATTTTTATTTTTATGGAGATTGGGTATGGTATTGAAAAACTCCATTAAAGTTGCATTAGCCGGAAACCCCAACAGCGGAAAAACAACGCTGTTTAATCTCCTAACCGGACTCAATCAAAAAACAGGAAATTTTCCTGGAGTAACTATCGAGAAAAAAAGCGGTTTTATTAAATTAAAAGCTCAGGGCCAGGATAATTATACGACCATTGAATTTATTGATCTTCCGGGTATCTATAGTCTTTATCCCCGTTCACTTGACGAACAAATAACACACCGTGTTTTAACAAATGCAAGTGATCCCGATCACCAGGATGTGATATTGGCCGTTGTCGATTCTGCCAATTTGAAACGCAGCTTGTTTTTTGTCATCCAGCTTATTAATTTAAAATTACCACTGGTATTGGTATTGAACGAGACAGGAAAAGCGGCAACATCAGATCTGGCGGTAAACAGGCTCAGCGAAAAATTAGGGGTTAAAGTGATCAGGGCAAACGCCTTAACAGGAAAGGGAGCTGCTGATATTAAAAGAATATTATTGGAGCCGGTGCTTCCTTCAGAACAAAATTTTGCCGCTATAAAAAATTCTACCGAGAGGAATATTGAAGATAAGCAGTTGTTGGCAGATGAAAGTATTGAAAGATACAAGTTGATCGATGGCCTGTTAGGCGAAATTGATTTTGATCCCAACAGTTCCAGGGAATTGGTTTCTGAAAAACTGGACAAAATACTTACGCATAAAATATGGGGTTATGTAATTTTTTTAGGTATCCTCTTAATTATTTTTCAATCGGTATTTTTCCTGGCTTCGTATCCCATGGCCTGGATAGAATCTTTTTTTGTTTTTATTTCTAATAAAGTTTCTTCGCTATTACCTCCTGGAAAACTGACTTCGCTGTTAGTTGACGGCGTTATTGCGGGGCTGAGCGGTATAGCCGTTTTCATTCCGCAAATAGCATTGTTGTTTGGCTTAATAAGCATCATGGAAGAAACAGGTTATATGGCACGCGTGAGTTTCATCATGGACAGGACCATGCGTAAGTTCGGATTGAACGGAAGGTCTGTAATTCCATTGGTGAGCGGTGTTGCATGTGCAGTGCCAGCCATTATGAGTACACGTACCATAAGCAACTGGAAAGAAAGATTAATTACAATTATGGTTACGCCATTGATGAGCTGCTCCGCACGTTTACCTGTTTATACTTTGCTTATTGCATTAGTGGTACCAGCTGGAAAATTTTTAGGCGTAATTGGCTACCAGGGATTAATGTTGTTGTTTTTGTACCTGATCGGATTTGTAGCTGCGATAAGCGCTGCATGGGTGATGAAAAAAATTATTAAGAGCAAGGAGAAAAGTTATTTTGTATTGGAAATGCCTTCCTACAGGGCGCCGCGTTTGAATATGGTATTCATCACGATGTATGAAAAAGTAAAAGTTTTTTTGATCGAAACCGGAAAAATAATTATTGCCATATCTATTATACTCTGGGGTTTATCTTCTTTTGGCCCGGGTGATTCTTTTATGGAGATAGAGAAAAAAAATAGTGCGCAATTTGTAATAGGAAAAATTTCCGAACAAGAAATGAAAATAAATGTAGCCTCTGAAAAACTCGAAGCATCTTATGCAGGAAAATTAGGGCACGTTATAGAGCCAGTTATTAAACCATTAGGGTTCGATTGGAAAATTGGAATTGCATTGGTTACCTCTTTTGCTGCGCGTGAAGTTTTTGTTGGAACAATGGCGACAATTTACAGTGTTGGTGATGAATCACAGACCACTTCTGTAAGGGAAAAAATGATGAATGAAATTGATCCTGAAACGGGTGCAAAAAAATACACATTCGCACTTGGCTTTTCACTGATGATATTTTATGCATTTGCCATGCAATGCATGAGTACAATTGCTGTCGTTTTCCGTGAAACCAAAAGCTGGAAATGGCCTTTTATACAATTTGTATACATGGGGGTGTTGGCTTATGTGGCGAGTTATATTGTGTATCACATGTTTAGTTAATTGAATGCGATCAAATTCTGTTTTTGCTATCATATTATTTACCTGCGTTCTCTCACATGCCCAGGTTCATTATCGTATAGTTGGTGACAAAAAAATATCTGAAGTAGCTGGTGCTGAATTTAACCTGTTTTCTCATAGGCTTTTTTATTCTCTTGAAGACAGGGTTCTAAAACCTAAATGGACAAGCGAAAATAATGTTCCTGAAAAAATACTGGGAATATTTTTCCGTTTTGGAAAATCCTTTATTATAGATTATAACATTGATTATTTCTTTTTTTTAAATCAGCATGAACGTTATGGGCATGGTGCACGGCTCAGGGAGTTTGGTTTTAAAGACAATAGTTACTCTTGTATTGTTTTTCCGCCGCCGTTTGGAGACGGTGCTGGATATGCATTTTTCGGAAATTCCGGTAATAGAAAAATTTCCATAGATGAATCCCTTGGAATTCGTTTTGGAGGCACAGAAGCAAATGCGGTAATGACCAATAGTTTACGAATGAAATGGCTGCAAAAGAAAGAGATGAATTACCGGGAATCGATATTGTATTTTCATATTTCCCTCGATCTATTATGGTACATCATGTTTGATTATGATATTGGGTCCGGGTCTGATATTGTAAACTATTTAGATACATTAGATGTAAAAATAAAGCATGATTTTGGTCAACTATACCGTGGTTCATATAATAGGGCTCTAAATAAATTGCAAAAAGAGGTCCTGGTGAATATTGCCGACCCTTATTTCTTCCTTTCTGTCTGGACTTATGCCAGGACATATCTTTTAAAAGGAGAAACCGATTTTAAATTTCCAATGATCAATGTAGGAACTTTCAAATATTTGCCATCGTTCAGACTTGGATTGACTCCATTTGGCACGGAGTTTTATTTTGACAATTACTTTTCTAAAAATGATAGATCATATTATTTTTATATGCGGCATGGCGAGAAAGGGTATTATACATTTAATGGCTTGGGTATAATAGGGGATAATTTATTGGGAAATAAAAAACTTAAATTGAATGTGAATGGTAATATTTGGGATCAACCTGGTCTTGCCATTGGTGGAGATAATATTACAAATACAGTAGGAGGAATAGGTGGTGCCTTGACAACAACCTTGGCGCATCCTATTTCTAAGAAATTTTCGGGGCATAAAAATTTATGGCGACTTAATATTGTTGGGCAGTTTGGATATAAAACACCCGGATATTTACAAGGTGAAAGTTTTGACAAAAGCCCAATATTAAGAATAGGATTAGGTTTTTCAGAGGAGATAGTCGAAAATAAAATGCAAGATTAGTGGTGATATCTTAGTATGATTTCACCGTTTTGCTAATGGCCTTTATCAACAACCATCAACAAATAGCCAACAACCATAAACCGAAACTCCTTAACTTTAAACTTTGAACTAAGTTGGAACAACTCGAAAGAAATAAAAACGTTTTAAAAAAATATATTCCCGAAGCTGCTGTTGATATTGTTGCTGATTGGGTGTACACGTTTGATTTTAAATTAAAAATAAAGAAATCGCGCGCTTCAAAATATGGCGATTACCGCCATCCTTTTAATGGCCTCAATCACCAGATCACAATTAATTACGATCTGAATAAATATGCATTTCTGATTACACTTATTCACGAGATCGCGCATTTAACAACATACCTTCATTTCAAAAATAAAGTTAAGCCGCATGGCGGTGAATGGAAACTCGAGTACAAAAAATTGATGCGGCCATTCATGAATGAAAGTGTTTTTCCGGCTGATATTATTCAAGCATTGGAAATTGCAATGCAAAATCCTGCAGCTTCCGGTTGTTCTGATGCTGAACTCTTGCGTGCATTACGGAAATATGATCTGGGAAAAAAATCCCTGCACCTGGAAGATATTCCTGCTAACGCGTTATTCTCTATCCGCGATGGACGGCAATTCATTAAAGGCGAACGCGTGCGCACCCGCTATAAGTGTATGGAAAACAATACCAATAGAATATATCTCTTTAACCCGCTCAGTGAAGTTTTCCCTGAACAAGGCTCCGAATAAGGGTTTTGTTTCATAATTTGGGATAAAATATATCCCTTTCTAAAGGGTATTTTACTTATTTTAGTAAAATACAGCTCACATTAAAATTGTCATGACAAACACGTTGGAAATGAACAAGGAATTGAAAGTTTCGCGCATCGCCGAGAACATTATTGGCTCTGAAATTATTAAACTCGCTGCTGAGGTAAATGAGAAAATTAAACAGGGAGAAAAAATATATAATCTTACAATTGGTGATTTTAATCCTAAGTTATTTCCTATTCCCGCTGAATTAAAAAAATTCATAGTTGAAGCTTACGAATCGGATGAAACAAATTATCCGAGTGCTGAAGGGATGTTGGAGTTAAGAAAAGCCGTATCGCAGCATTTGAAAAATAAATTAGGACTTGATTATACTACTGATGAAATAATTATTTCTGCCGGCGCACGGCCTTTGATCTATGGTACTTATCGTTCCTTGATCGATGCAGGTGACACAATTGTTTTTCCAGTACCATCATGGAACAATAATCATTACTCTTATTTGTTCGATGCGAAATCGATTTACGTAGAAACAACTTCCGCAAGTAATTTTATGCCTAGCGCTGCGGATATTAAACCGCATGTTCAAAAGGCATCAATGATTGCTTTATGTTCTCCTCAAAATCCTTCCGGAACAATTTTTACAAAAGAGCAGTTGGAAGAAATTTGTGATCTGGTATTGGAAGAAAATAACCGCAGAGGGGAAAATGAAAAACCTTTATACCTGATGTATGACCAGATCTATTGGGAACTTACTTTAGGAAATTCAGTGCATTACAATCCGGTTAGTCTGCGTCCTGCAATGAAAGACTATACTGTTTTTATTGATGGTATTTCTAAATCATTGGCAGCAACAGGTGTTAGGGTAGGCTGGGCATTTGGTCCTAAAAAAGTAATGAGTAAAATGAAGTCTATTCTCGGACACGTTGGTGCATGGGCTCCACGTGCTGAGCAATTGGCAACTGCAAAATATATTTCGACTCCGGGTTTGTTAGATGTGTTTATGAAGGAGATGAAAACTAAGGTGAGCGACAGGTTGCAGGGAATTTATAAAGGACTCAATGAACTTAAACAAAAAGGATTGAAAATAGATGTTATTGTGCCGCAAGCTGCAATATATCTTACTGTGCAATTTAATTTGTTGGGATTAAAAACACAACAAGGCACTACGCTTTCAACTGTGAGAGATATTACCGCATATTTATTGAATGAAGCAAAAATTGCTATTGTTCCTTTTTATGCTTTCGGAACCTCAGAGTCATCAACATGGTATAGGCTTTCTGTTGGTACTTGTAAAACAGAAGATATTCCGGGTATGGTAGAAAGTATTAAGAAGGCGATCGAAAAATTATCATAGTTCTAATGAGCGGATTTAAAAATCAGTATTGCGTGATAATGGCGGGTGGGATCGGCAGCCGTTTCTGGCCAATGAGCCGCACTGCTCACCCAAAACAATTCATTGATATTTTAGGTACCGGTAAAACGTTATTGCAACAAACCTATGAACGGTTTTCTAAACTTTGTCCGCCCGAAAATATTTTTGTAGTAACACACCGTTCATACAAGGAACTTGTATTGCAGCAACTTTCCGGTATTTCTGAAAATAATATTTTGCTCGAGCCTTCCAGAAAAAATACTGCACCATGCGTTGCGTACGCGGCTTATAAAATAAGATCAATAAATCCGGAAGCGCTTATTACCGTTGCACCATCGGATCACTTAATACTAAAGGAAGAAACTTTTGTTAAAGCCATAAAGTCCTGTTATGCGAAAGCAAAATCTGCCGATTGTTTACTTACCATGGGAATTAAGCCTACACGGCCTGATACGGGTTATGGTTATATTCAGTTTGTAATATCTGACGGAGAGGAAAAAGACGAGCGGATTAAAAAGGTAAAAACATTTACGGAAAAGCCCGATTTGGAAATGGCAAAATTTTTTCTGAAGAGCGGAGATTTTTTGTGGAACGCCGGAATTTTTATTTTTAGCGTGAAGAGTGTAATCAATGCTTTCGAAAAATATTCGCCTGATATGGCGGCAGGTTTCGCGGAAGGAGAAGGGAAATACGGGACAAAAGAAGAAGAAGCGTTCATAGAAAAAGTTTATATAAACTGTAAAAATATTTCGATTGATTATGCGATCATGGAAAAGGCGAATAATGTTTATGTTCGCTCGTCTGCTATTGGCTGGTCCGATCTGGGAACATGGGGTTCGTTGTATACGCACATCGCGCATACTTCAGAGGGGAATGCAATAGTAGGTAAGCATGTAATGATGTATGACTCTGACAATTGTTTAGTAAATGTGCCGAAGGAAAAACTGGTAGTAATCCAAGGGTTAAAGGATTATATCATTGTTGAGTCGGACGATATTTTACTGATCTGCAAAAAAGAAGATGAGCAGCAGATCCGGAATTTTGTAAACGATGTAAGAATAAAAAAGGGAGAAAGGTTCTCTTAGTCCTTCGGCTCTCGTATGGGCACGGCTGTCTGGTTAAGTATTTAATGCCGATTTTATATATAGGCGATATCTAAGGTAGCTATCACAAAGAGAAATGTTTAGGTTTTTAAACGAATCCGGAGGATTCACACCTTTATAAAAGGCTTAACCTATAAAGTTCGACTCCGGCCGGAGTCGCAGAAGTTGGTACTGGTCTTTTTATAAATGTATGATGCCTCTGGCATCATCACAATAAAAAACCACAAGGAGTAGTCCCTTAACCTGACGGCTATGCTCCTGTATGGGGTGAATCTACTTGTTCCCCTTAAACGCCCCTGAAAAATAAAGATCGAGTTTAATTCCTACAATAGTTCTTTTGCTATTGTAATCGGCAAATAATGAAGGGCCTAGGCCAAGATCATATTTTATTTTGCCGATGAATTGGACTTCTGCATAAATACCAACCTCCTTGAACGCTTTTTTGCTATAGGTTGAATCGAGGTACATGTTGCCACTTGTATATGATGGGCCAAGGAACGCCGCAAAATTATATTTTTCTGTTTCCTTTCTTTTTGCATAGCATACATGCGCTTGTACATTGTTGTAGTTGCCAAAATCGTCACCGGATAAAAGAATACCAAATTGAAAATATTCCTTTTTAATATGAAAATTGTAATCGACAACCAATGAAAATTGCGCGTGTGGAATGTTGGAATTGTAAGACGGGCCGGCTCCTGCATTTAACCAATTATTATATACGCGGTATTTTTTATTCTGATAGACTATTTCTTTTTTAAAATCATCGTCAGGAGTGGTCGGTTTTTGAGCAAACAAAAAACAGACGGATAATAAAAAATAAATTATGAAAAAGCTTTTTTTCATCTTAATTATTTATTTCATGGAACCAACCATATCCTCTGGTTTCACCCATTTTGAAAACTCTTCGTCTGTAACATAGCCCAGTTCTATTGATGCTTTACGCAATGTTTTATTTTCTTTGTGTGCTTTCTTGGCAATCTTCGCGGCTTTCTCATAACCAATGTGGGTATTGAGAGCAGTTACCAGCATCAATGAATTTTCCATGTGTTGTTTTATTACAGGAAGGTTAGGCTCAATGCCAGCCGCACAATTATCGTTAAAGGAAACACATGCGTCACCAATGAGTCTTGCAGATTGTAAAACATTGTATGCGATAACAGGTTTAAAAACATTCAGTTCAAAATGCCCGTTGCTGCCGCCAATTGATACTGCTACATCATTTCCCATTACCTGCGCGCATACCATCGTAAGTGCTTCTGGTTGTGTTGGATTTACTTTGCCAGGCATAATTGAGGATCCCGGCTCATTATCCGGAATAATTATTTCTCCAATTCCACAGCGTGGGCCAGAACTTAGCATACGAATGTCATTGGCGATCTTCATCAATGCAACCGCTGTTCTTTTTAATGCTCCTGAAAGTTCTACCATGGCATCATGTGCAGCAAGCGCTTCAAATTTGTTTGGCGCAGTAATAAATGGAAGTTTTGTAAGCTCTGCGATTTTTTTTGCAACCAACACATCATATCCTTTTGGAGTGTTAAGTCCTGTGCCAACTGCAGTTCCTCCCAAGGCGAGTTCTTTCACAGCCTCCAGTGCATTTTTTAATGTACGTATGCTCATTTTAATTTGCTGCGCATAGCCTGAAAATTCCTGTCCAAGGGTGAGGGGAGTGGCATCCATAAAATGGGTGCGGCCTGTTTTAACAATGTTGTTAAAGTTTTTGGATTTGCTCTCCAATGTAGCTTGTAATTTTTCTAAACCGGGAATGGTTATCTCTGCTACCTGTTTGTAGGCCGCTATGTGCATTGCGGTAGGGTAGGTGTCATTTGATGATTGCGATTTGTTTACATCATCATTAGGGTGAAGAACTTTTTTCTCATCTGCTAATTTTCCTCCCTGCATTACATGCGCACGGTAAGCTATCACTTCATTCACATTCATATTGCTCTGTGTGCCTGATCCTGTTTGCCATATCACCAATGGAAATTGATCATCTAATTTTTTGTCCAGTATCTCATCACATACTTTTCCTATCAGATTTTTTTTGTCCTCTGCTAAAACACCAAGCTCATGGTTGGCTATTGCCGCAGCTTTTTTCAAATATGCGAAAGCGTAAATAATTTCCTTAGGCATACTTGCTTCGGGTCCGATTTTGAAATTATTTCTTGAGCGTTCAGTTTGTGCCCCCCAGTATTTATCTGCCGGTACTTTTACTTCACCCATGGTGTCGTGTTCAATTCTATAGTCCATATGTTGTAATTTAAGAATAATGATTTTAGATTTATGAATTAAATAATATCAAGTACATTTTCCGGTGGCCTGCCGATAACAGCTTTTTTGCCCTTTATTACAATGGGCCTTTCTATAAGTATAGGGTTTTTTACCATAATTTTTATCCATTCCGCATCGGAAAGTTTTTTGTTCTTGAATTTTTTATCGAAAAGGGGTTCCTTTTTTCGAAGCAATTGCTCGGGTTTTATTTTAAGGAGCTTGATTATTTCTTTCAGCTGTTTCTCATTGGGAGAATCCTTAAGATATTCTACAATTTCGGGAGCGGCTCCTTTTTCTTGTAATAAGCATAGTGTTTCCCGGCTTTTAGTGCAGCGGGGGTTGTGGAATATGATAATCTTGTTTGCCATAATTTTCTTCTATATTAATCTTTTAAAAAATCCCCCTCTCCTTTGGAGAGGGTTGGGGAGAGGCTCTTATTTCGAGTTACTTCCATATTCCATCAAGTAAGATTTTATAAAATCATCCAGGTCGCCATCCAATACGCCTTGTGCGTTAGAGGTTTCGTGATCTGTTCTCAGATCTTTAACCAGTTTATAAGGATGTAATACATAATTTCTTATTTGTGAACCCCATTCAATTTTCTTTTTTCCTGCTTCAGTCAAGGCCTTAGCTTCATTACGTTTACGAATTTCCAATTCAAATAATTGTGACTTCAGCATTTGCATAGCTCTTTCCCTGTTGGCACTTTGCGAACGCTCTACCTGCACAACAATTACAATACCTGTAGGGTGATGTGTAAGCTGAACTTTAGTCTCCACTTTATTTACATTTTGCCCGCCTGCACCGCCCGATCGTGAAGTCTGAATACTTATGTCTGCATCTTTTATTTCAATATCTATTGCGTCATCAACCAAAGGATAAACATACACTGATGCAAATGAAGTATGTCTTTTCGCATTGGCATCAAAAGGTGAAATACGAACTAAACGATGAACACCATTCTCTCCCTTTAAATATCCGTAAGCAAATTCACCTTCAAATTCCAGTGATACAGATTTTATTCCTGCAGCATCACCATCCTGTTTATCGAGTTCTTTTATTTTATAACCATGCTTTTCTCCCCACATAATATACATACGCATAAGCATGTTTGCCCAGTCGCAGCTTTCTGTACCACCTGCACCGGCATTAATTTGCAATACAGTACTCAGGTGGTCTTCCTCACCACTAAGCATGTTTTTAAATTCAAGGTCTTCGAGTTTTTTTAATGCAGATGAGTATGAACTTACAACATCTCCTTCTGTAGCTTCGCCTCCTTTAAAAAAATCATAGATCACATCAACGTCATCAATAAGCTTTGAAAGCTCATCGTAGCCTGATACCCAGTCTTTTTTCAATTTTATTTCCCGTAAAACGGATTCGGCTTTTTTAGGGCTGGTCCAGAAGTCCTCCGCCTGTGTGAGCCGCTCTTCTTCGTTTATCTGAATTCTCTTTTCATCTATGTCAAAGATGCCTCCTCAGGACAAGCATACGCTCTTTCAAATCCTTTATATGGTCTAATGTTATCATGTTGCAAAAATAGGAATATTTATTTATTGTTTAATACATCCCATATAGCATCCTGTTCAAAACCTTTGGCCAGGAGTTTTTTTACCAGTGTGTGTTTTTGTAGGGTAGATATAGAACTGATCTTTCCACTGCTATTTTTTTTGATCAGGTCTTTCAGGGTAGTTTTATAATCTTCTGTGTTTATCTCTTTCATTGCCTCTTTAATACAATATGTAGAAATGTCGAAGCTTTTTAGCGCGACTTTTATTTTAACACGTCCCCATTTTTTAATTCTGAATTTCCCTCTTGCATATGTTTTCGCAAATCGTTCTTCATTCAGAAAATTATCACCAATAAGGTTGGAGATTATGTTTTCCCCATCATCCTTCTTAATTCCCCATTCGTAAAGCTTTTCTCTTACTTCCTGCTGGCAACGCTCCTGGTATGCGCAATATTTCTGCGCCTTTATTAAAGCTTGTTGCGGAGTAAAAAATTTTCGTTTGGGGGCTTCGTCAAACATGTATTAAAAGTACAAATTGTAAATGGAACTAATAATTCAAATTACCTTTGTGTATATGAAGAACCGAAATGCCTTTTCGTTGTTAATTGGTGCCAATGTTATTTCGGGGTTTGCGCAAGGCATAAGTATGATATCTATTCCCTGGTATTTTACTCAGATAAATGAATTGTCTCTATTCGGTTGGACTTACGGTGCAATTACATTTGCTTCAATTTTTTGGAGTGTATATGCGGGTTCACTCATTGACAGGTATTCAAGAAAAAATCTTTTCCTCTTAACCTCTGTTTTTGGAGGCATAATATTATTGTCTGTATCCTTATATGGATATTTTCATGGGGACTTGCCATCTTTCCTGGTACTCTTTGTCTTTGCAGCAACCATTTGTGTTTACAATATTTATTATCCTGCATTGTATGCTTTCGGGCAGGAGATATCTGAAAAGGAGAATTACGGAAAGATGAATTCGTACCTGGAGATACAAGGACAGGCGACTACAGTTTTATCAGGTGCTATTGGTGCAATACTTTTATCAGGCACTTCCGGTGATATAAATTTTTTGGGTATGCATATTCACTTGCCGTTCACCATCAATATGTGGAAAATGCATGAGATATTTTTGATGGATGGCATTACCTATTTCATTGGATTTGTCCTCATATGGCTGGTAAAATATAAACCTATAGAAACCCTGGAGATTCACAAGGGAAAAGTAATAGAACGAATAAAAATGGGTTTTAATTATTTGCGAAAGGTTCCGGCACTTTTTGTTTATGGCTCTTTTTCCAATGCAATTTTTGTTGTGTTGCTTACCGAAGTGCATTTGTTGTTACCTCTTTATGTAAACAATCATTTGAAAGAGGGTGCTGATGTGTATGCCTCTGCAGAAATTTATTATGCTTTTGGCGCTATGTTTTCCGGTTTTTTCATTCGGCATATTTTTCGAAAAGCAAACCCTGTTAAGGCAAGTGTTTTTATGTTGTTTGTAACTGTATTGTTATTTTGTACCTGCACATTCACGCAAAATTATATGATCTTCTTTTTCTTTTCGGCAGCGGTTGGAATAACAAATGCTGGAACACGAATACTTAGGATCACTTACTTATTCAATCACATACCTAATAATTATATGGGCAGGGCAGGCAGTGTTTTTAGTGTGTTGACTACAACAGCAAGAGCGATGCTTATTGCTTTGTTTTCTATTTCCTTTTTCTCAACAGGAAACAATGTGATATGGGCTTATTTTATTTGCGGCATATTTGTATTGCTTTGCGTGTTTCCTATACTTGCAAAATACAAGGAATTAAAGATTTAATTTTCGGGAAGATCTTCAATTGAGATAGTAAATTTTAATATAAATATTGCATTTAATGCTTAATAAAGGGATTGGTTGATAAAATCAGACCTTTGATAATGGGTGTAATTTTATTGGTGAAGGGACTCAGGCCTTGGTAAGATTGTGAAAAATAATCTTATCCCATGAAAACCATTTCTAAAAACAAAGTAAATTTTTTTTCACTTCTATCAATTTTTGTAATAGGGTTCTCTGTTTCTTCTTGTAAAAAACAGGATGTGGCAGATATATCTCCGCTTTCCGATGTTATTGTTGATAAGCAAATTTGTATTACGGATTTTGTCGCTACCGCCGAAGGGTATGGACAAAGCGTGCAAACGGAGTCTGCCATACTTAAAAATTATAAATGGGTAAATGGTGAAACAATTAAAATAAAATTTTTAAGCGGTACAATTGGTGCGCAAAACAAGGTGAAAAAAATTGCTTCCATTTGGTTAAATCACGCAAACGTAAAATTCCAATGGGTAGCTTCCGGGGATAATGCGGACATTAAAATTTCAATTGCATCTGATGGAACTAATTATGTGACCAATTATGGTAATGGCTGCAGAGCCTATGCTCAAAATCAAACCACAATGCATTTTGGATGGATGAATACCATTGCAGATATTGGTACGGGTCCGTCTAACACACTTATTAAACCTTATACCGGTGGTTTAACTTATGATGAGTGGACATATATCGCTCCTCTAGTATTGCATGAGTTTGGCCATGCACTTGGACTTGTTCACGAACATCAAAGTCCATCTACACCAATTGTTTGGAACACCAATAAGGTTTTGCAGGATTGTGCGCTTCCTCCGATCAATTGGAATTCAGCTATGGTTCAGGCGAATATATTTTCAAAGTTTACTCCAACTTCTAGCAATTACACAAACTTCGATACAAAATCTGTTATGCTTTATTCATACCCGGCTACATGGATATCAAATGTGGATCAGGTATATGGAACGCTTAATGGAAGCAGTTATATCAATACTCCTTCTAATAAGGATTTGTCGATCACGGATAGAATATTTATGGGACAAATGTATCCCTTTGCGAATACAACGGTTAAATCTCAATTAGCCGCTGGTGAAACATTAAATGCCGGGCAATATATTTCTTCGCCAGATGGTCGTTTTAGAGCGGAAATGCAAAGGGATGGAAAGTTTTTGCTAAAATACATGAATGGAAGTGCTGCTAATCCAACGTTATGGCAGCCATATACATTGTGGAACTCAGGTACCACAACAGGACACCACATCTATATGCAATCTCAAGGCAAACTGGTGGTTTATAATTCATCGAATGTAGCTGTGTGGCACAGCGGCACAGATGGACATCCTGGTGCTTATTTAACAATAAGAAATGATGGCGGCCTGCTTATTTATCAGAATGGTGTTAAGTTGTGGTCATCCGGAACGGTTAATTCCTATATGTAGTAAAAAGATTTAACAAAATTTTTAACGGGGGCTAATAGAACAATGATGTTTTATTAGCCTCAATTTTTAAAAATAATTGCTGCCGCATAAGCACAAACTCCTTCTTCTCTGCCAACATATCCAAGCGTTTCATTCGTAGTTGCTTTTATTGAAATGTCTGATGCGGGAATTTGCATTACAGATGCAAGCGTTTGTTGCATCTCAGGAATATGAGAAAGAATTTTTGGTTTTTCCAGGCACAAGGTCGAATCGATATTCCCAATGAGGTAATTATTCACACGAAGCAATTCAACTACTTTTTTAAGTAGAATTTTGCTGTCGATATTTTTGAATTCGGCTGACGTGTTTGGAAAATGTTTTCCGATATCACCTAAAGCCGCAGCGCCTAACAAAGCATCGCATATGGCGTGGATCAACACATCTGCATCGGAATGCCCTTCTGCACCTTTTGTATGTTGTAGCTGAATTCCACCGAGCCAGAATGGATGTCCATCTTTTAATTGGTGAACATCAAATCCGAATCCTATTCGTGGTTTCATACATAATGTTTTTTGATTTTAATTGCCGTATACCGCTTGCCTTCGGGCAGGGAATACGCCACATTTATTTTCGATGGTTGGTTTGCCAAAGGTATATGGCTATTTTAAAAAGAAAATTAATTGGTGGCTGGTGTGTCCGGACTTCCTCCTTCTTTGTTTTGCGATTTAAACGCATCAAAGTCGAACAGAAGTGTGAAGCGCAATGTGTTTGCTAACGGGTTTCTTTGCTGCGTTGGAATAAGGTATGCGAAGTCAAGTCCGAATACGTTATACTTTAAGCCTGCACCAATTGTAAAAAACTTACGATTTCCTTTTGTCGCATCTTCATGAAAATATCCAGCCCTTACAGCGAATTGTTTATCGTACCAGTATTCCATGCCAATAGCATAAATAAACTCTTTCATTTCTTCTTTAAATCCATCAGGTGCATCTGAAAATGATCCAAATATTCCTTCTGCAATACCTCTGTTTGGATCTTTACCTTTTGAGATTTGATAAGCTCCTGACGGAGTAATGATCGGCGATCCGTTTGTATCTACTGCATACTCGGGCGGAGTAGGAACAAGAAGTTTGTTGATATCAACAACAAAACTAATGCTGTTGTATTCATCAAGATTCATAGTAAGCGCACCGCCTGTTTTAAGATTGATAGGTATAAAATCTCTTTTGGAAGTGTTGGAATAAGAAATTTTAGCACCTATGTTTGAAATATTAAGACCCCATGATGCAACACTTTTTTTGCCACCTACTTTAATGTCATCATTTGTATAAAAGGTGGAAACGTCAGTTGCTATTGAGTTTCCTGGTTTTGTATTTGATCCTTGTACTGTAATACCTCCTGTAAGATTAGAGTAAATATATCTTAACGACATTCCTCCTGACCAGCGTTTTCCAAACTTTCTTGCGTAAGCTACGTCGTAAGCAAATTCGTTAGGTCTGAATTGTCCGATAGGATTTCCGGTAACATCAGTAAATGCGATATCTCCCAATGAGAAATAGCGAAGTGAAGTAGCTAGTGTTTGATCCTTTTCAAGTTTATAATATACCGATAGGTAAGCAAGATTAATATCCGGAACCAGTGAGCGAAGCCATGGTGTGTATGATATTGCTATCCCTAATTTTTTATCAACGAAAGCTAATTTCGCAGGGTTCCAGTGAATAGAATTGGCATCTGGACTTAAAGCAACACCGGCATCTCCCATTCCTCCGCATCTAGAATCAGGTGTAATAAGTAAAAAAGGTACTGCGGTTGTTATTGTATTTGTCTTCCCCTGGGTGTCCTGTCCTGAGGTAGAAGTTTGTGCAACTATTGTATTTAAAGCTGAAGAAACTAATAGTGTCGAAGCTGTAAAAAGTGCTGTTTGTTTAACAAAAGATTTCATCAACGCGATTGATTTTAAAGTGTTACAAATATAGTTAAATTTTAAGAAACTTTATAATATTACTTGTCACAATGATTTGTTGTCGTTCGCAGGTTTTTCCGGCTTTTGTGACCTAAAGGAGTCAAAGTCGAAAAGCAGGGAGAACCTTAGTGTGTTTGCTAATGGGTTTTTTTGGTCGGTAGGAATTAAGTAAGCAAAATCAAGCCCGAAAACATTATACTTTACTCCGGCCCCTATGGTGAAAAATTTACGGTTTCCTTTAGTTGCATCTTCATGGAAGTATCCTGCACGAACAGCAAACTGTTTATCGTACCAGTATTCCATTCCGAAAGAATAAATAATTTCCCTCATCTCTTCATTAAATCCATCCGGAGCATCTGAGAAGGAACCAAATATTCCTTCGGCAACACCTCTGTTTGGGTCTTTACCTTTTGTTATCTGATAATTTCCATTGGGCAATAGGATTGACGAACCATTGCTATCTATAGCATATTCAGGTGGAGTAGGTACAAGTAATTTGTTAAGTTCACCTGTAAAGGCTATGGAATTATTATCATCAAGATTTACGGTAATAGCAGCTCCGGTCTTAAGATTGATAGGAAGGAAATCTCTCTTGGATGAATTTGAATAAGATATTTTGTTGCCAATATTTGAAATATTAAGTCCCCAGGAAATGATGCTTCTTTTATCAGCGATCTTAATATCATCATTGCTGTAAAATGTTGAAATGTCCGCTGCTATTGCTCTTCCTGGCTTGGTGTTGTTTCCTAATACAGTGTATCCGCCAGTTAGATCTGAATTAATATAACGCAAGGCCATACCGCCCGACCAGCGCGAACTAAATTTTCTTGCATATGCAACATCGTACGCAAATTCATACGGGCTAAATTGCCCCATTGGTTGATTATTTGCATTGGTGAAAGCGATATCCCCCAGAGAAAAATAGCGAAGCGAAGTTGCTATAGTTTGATCTTTTTTGAGTTTATAATAGTAGGATACATACGCTAAGTTTATATCATCTACAAGATTGCGAAGCCAGGGAGAGTAAGATACAGAAATTCCCATTTTTCCATTTATAAAAGCCAGCTTTGAAGCATTCCAATGTATTGAATTTGCATCCGGGGTAGTGGCTGCACCTGCATCTCCCATGGCCCCATGCCTGGAGTCAGGTGCAATGAGTAAAAATGGGACAGCAGTGGTTATTGTATTTGTTTTTTTTGGCTCATCTTTTTTTGATGCGCGGGCTGTGTTGTTAGAAATTAAACACAATACAAATATTGCAATGGTACTTCCTGTTAACTTTCTCATTTGTTTTGTAATTATTAGTAAACGAGTAAAGTCTCTTCATCAGTTTAGTACAACAAGTTTTTCGATTTGTTCAGCAGTGTTGTTATCTGAAGAACGTATTTTTAATCTATATAAGTATACGCCACGTGCAATTTTTTCTCCAAACTCATCTTTTCCGTCCCATGTTAATGGGTTTGAACGGTAACCTTCGCACACTACATTTTTACTTATTGTTTTTACGAGCTTACCCGAAACTGTAAATATTTGAACTTGCACATTAATATTGTCGCATGGTCGGTTGTGCTCAAAATAAAATGCTGTATTTGTGGTGAACGGATTAGGATAATTAAGTACATGTTCCAAAGCGAGTTGTGCATTAGGTGCCACAACAAATTCTGTATAAGATTCTGAAGAATTATTGTAAACATCCCACCCTTTAACTTTAAGGGTGTGTCTTCCTTCGCTAAGGTCCTTTAATGGATAACGTAATGAGCCGCTCTTGTAATTATTCAGATCCGATTCATAATAATCGTTGAGTACAATTTGCTGGCTTGTGTTTGCATCTATCACCGCTGTAATATCATGTCCAATTCCAATACCTGAAGTGTTGATCCCGTTGTCATCCTTTAGTTTTGCGTATATCTGGGGGCTTTCATTTGTTATGCCGCCGAAAACAAATTTTTCGTCGTTAAGAAAAACATGCACTTCCGGTCCGGTATTGTCAACAGTGGTGTTTGTAGCAGCGCCTCCAATTATAACACTGTCTTTATAACCATTTGCATCTTCATAACCATTTTCGGCATAATAACTTATTCTGCCAAATCCATAACTGCTGCCTGCAAGATCCTTTGGAATAATAAATGAAAAAATAAAATCGCCATTGGTAACACTTGCCTTCCCCTTGTAGATAACATTTTTTTGAAGCGAGAAATTATAGGGTGGACTTTCGCCTGTTCCGTCATTTGAAAGCGTTGTCAGTGTAACTGCCTTATCATAAATCGTTGGATATAAAAATCCGTTATAGCTGGTAAGTTTATTTCCATTTTTATCTTGGACGTAGCCTGTTACAGTAACAGTAGTAAGGGCCCTAAGCGTATCTTCAGAAACAGATGTGGTAACAATATCGTGTTTGGGGTATGCTAAACGAAGTGCAGGGTCGCCGAACATAGTAAAATTCCTGTTGTTAAGATCCGGACCGCTCGCAACTTTTGTAAGCCTGAAAAGATCTCCTATTCTAGGCATTTCTCCATTGGGAAGAGTGTCAAATGCATAATCGTAAAAATTCTGATTCAGGTTAAAATTGGGCTGAGCATAAACTAATCTAACTGTTGTCATCATTGCAATTGCTCCGCCATTTGAATTTAAAAAAGCAAGTTCGCCAGCGCTTGTGCGTTCAGGATCATCAAAGCGACTGAACTCACAGGTTGCGGTAAACATCAATGGAAGTTTATTTATATTCGACCAATTGTTGATCTGCGGAATTTCTACAATTCTTTCATGGGCCAAACCAATTTCGCCTCCATGCCCAGTATAATTAATTATTAAAGAACCGCGTTCCATTTTTTTGTCGATGGCTTCTGAAACCTCCGGGTAGCGGTTTCCTCCGGGCGTCGCCTGTTGTACATAAGCATCAAGAAAAATTTTGTCTATGTTTAGCTCGTGGTGGTTTGCTTTTAAACCGTCAGCTAATTGATTTGATTGGTCCATGTGCAAATTATGTTCCTCATCATCACCAATAAAGCACACTGCATTTCTCCAATCACCAAAGTTAGATGCACCTGAATTATTACATGTTCCGTTTTGCGCTCCTAAAGAAACTCCTGTGCTGGTATACTTTAAAATTTTATTAACCACGGTTTGCGCTTCGGTCTTGGATTTTACCGGGAACCTTCCTATGCCAATGTCAACAAGGCCTCCCGCATCAAGGTTGCCTTCGGAGTTTTCCAGTAAACCAAAAAAATCATCGGATACATAGGAGCTTGTAAGTGCTGTTGAATTGGCAGATTGAAATGCGGGAATATAATTTGTATTTGAAGCGAATCTCTTTTTGTGATCGTATGACGCATCGCCAAACAGTAAAAGATATTTTGGAATAAGATTGCCGCTGCCACCATTTCTGTCGAAAAGCATTTTTACAAAACTTCTTATTGCTGTAACGTCTTGTTTGCCGGATGAGAATTCATTATATATTTCCTGAGGAGTAACTATAGTAACGGAAAGTCCATCATCGTCTCTGTGCAAATCAGCAATTGTATTTGCTTCTGTTAAGAATAATGGGTGTGAAACGATAACCATATCTGCCTGCTGAATTCCGTGCAGGTTCTGTGCTGCAACCGTAGCGCCTTTTGCTGGTGTGAAATAGGATGAGCCATTAAATGCAATAAAAGTTTTTAGAGTATCGGTTGGTAGTATAAATTTCAGATCGGTTGCATTAAGGATAGTTGCTTGTTGTTTTATATTTATTATATCGGTTATGTCCCATATTCTCCAGTTGGAATTGCTGTTGTTTAGCGTGAATTCACAAATG
This sequence comes from uncultured Bacteroidia bacterium, assembly GCA_964593555.1. Classification (GTDB taxonomy): domain Bacteria; phylum Bacteroidota; class Bacteroidia; order JAFLBG01; family JAFLBG01; genus CAZQIC01. The sequence continues at coordinate 24,314 of CAZQIC010000034.1, forward strand.
TTTCCTGTACCTACAGTATTCATATCGCGGAATAGGAATTGGTTGCCGCTGCCACTTGCATTCAGTTGTCTTCGCACATTTACTTCGAGATAATTGAGCCAGCCTGTTATGGAAGAAGATGTTTTGGTGAGCAGAACGGGAATGGGATTAACCGATGGTGTAAAAGTAAAGCTGGTTGCTGCAGGTACAGCAACATCACACCAGTAGCAGCTAAAGTTTGTCGCTCCGGGAGATAAATTGGAATTGCCTCCGTTAGTACTGACATTAAAAGTGTTTGGTACGTATGGCTGATACCTTGCGGCAATATCTGCCTTAATATATGCTGGTGAGGTGGTGGTAAGATTCGGAAAAGAAAAACTAAAACTGAGTGAGTTGAGTACATCCATTTTTTCGCCGTACCACTCTCTACCCGATTTTATAAGATTGCTTGCGTCGTTTTCGTGATAAGCAAAATCGTCAAAAGTGTTTGAAGAATGAGTTATAGTTTGTGTCGAAGAAGCCTGAGATGTGATGCGCTTTCCGAACGGAGATCCGGCGTTTCCGATTGTGATGAAATAATATGCGGAATCGGAATATTGATTTACTTGATGGTGATACTTTTGATCACTGCTATTGTAATTCCATTTGTGCGGCCCATCACCATAAAATAAAACATAATCATCGGCGTTAAAAATTCCGTCTGATTCTCCAACGACTTCTATGGCATTTTCCTGCAAGTCGTCATGTCTGAAAACGCTGTTGACATATGGAAGCATGGCTCCTCCGTTCCCGTATATTTTTAAGTTGCGAGGGTCAATTGTGCTAAGCTCAATTCCAAGATTTTGCAGAAAAGTATAATCTATTTTGTAAATACCGCTATTAACGATCCCAACTTTATACCATGTGCCTGTTGAAAGCACGGAGTTGGATGCATAGCCAGTGACTGCGGGAAATACTTCTTTTTTCCCAAATGAAGTTTCCGGGGCGTTAATATGTAATTCAAAATAAACCAACTTTTGGTATTTTCCTGTGGAGTTGTTTTTTTTGATCGGAACAAATTTTATTTGCCCAAATATTTCACCTCTTGATGAAGCAGTGGAGGCCTCGATAATTATTTGATCTTTAATAAATGAGTTGTCGCGAATTAAATTTTCTTCTTCTATGGAAAGGTCCTGAAAAGTTGTATTGACCAATGATACGTCTTTTGATTCGAGCCCGGAGTTATTAAGTTTAATCTGCTTTTCGTAACAAGGCAGCCTGTCGTATTCAGGCGAATAATTTGCCCTTTTAAAATAAAGAAATTGAGATGGCTTGTTTTCTATTAATCTGTCACTTTTAATCCCTTCCCAAGAGAGCGAATCTTTAATGGTAAAAACACCGGCAAAAGAGTAAAAATGGGAAGAACAGGCAAAAATTAGTATAAATTGGGTGAAATAGAGCTTCATTTTACGTAATAAAGGATATAAAAGGGGATTGTTTTACATGAGCAAAACGACTCAAATCTACATAATATTGTGTAGAGATGTGTTTTTATTAGGCTCAGATTGAAACAATTTCAAAAAAAAATCGTATAATTGTGATTCTATTGAGACCTGAAACTTTATCAATATATAAAAATGATTAAACGCTATTTGTTTGTTTTGGTTGTTTTTTGTGCTGTGCTGCAAGAGTCGGCATATGCTCAAGATCCTGAGTTTACTCAGTTCTATGCAAATCCATTATATTTGAATCCTGCTTTTGCCGGTACTGCAAGATGTCCGAGAGCGGTTCTTAATTATCGTAATCAATGGCCAAATATCTCAGGAACATTCGTAACATACAGTGCGTCTTATGATCAACATGTTGATGCTCTTGCGGGAGGTTTGGGGATTTTAGTTACAAATGATAAAGCAGGTGAGGGAACACTAACTACAACAAATGTTTCCGGAATTTATTCTTACCAATTAAATGTTACCCGTACGTTTTCTCTTAAAGCTGGATTTCAGGCAACTTATGCTCAGAAAAGAGTTGACTGGAGCAAGCTTACATTTGGTGATATGATTGATGCAAGAAGAGGATTTGTTTATCAAACAAATGAAGTTCCGGGCCCTGGGGCAAAAAGCAATATTGATATCTCTGCAGGGCTGCTTGGCTTCAGCAAAAAATATTTCTTCGGATTTGCAGTTAATCACATTACTGAGCCTGACGAAGGTTTGTTAGGTGGAAATGTTCCAAGTCCGCTGCCGATGAAGATAACAGGACATGCCGGAGCTCTTATCCCGCTTGACGGAAGAGGAGGAGATACTTATTTATCACCAAACATTTTGTATCAACAACAACAGGATTTCAGACAGCTTAACCTAGGTCTTTATATTATGAAGGGGCCTATTGTTGGTGGATTTTGGTACCGTAATCAAGATGCTTTCATCGCTGTAATAGGCTTTCAGCAAGGCTTGTTCAAATTTGGTTATAGCTATGATGTTACTGTTTCTAAATTGAGTAACGTAACTGCAGGTTCTCATGAGGTTTCTTTCGCATTACAGTTTGAATGTAAGCCTAAAAAGAAAAAATTCAGGACAATAAGTTGTCCTTCTTTTTAGTTATAAGTAATTATTGTTCCCGCTTAGGGAAAATGGATTAGTTTCCCTGCTTTTTTGCAGGTTTGATTTTAGAGACCAAAACCTATATACAATGAAAAGAACATTCGCAAGGTTATTAGCAGTTGCTACAGCAGCGGTTCTTATTACATCGTGTGCTAAAGAAAGATCTCCTGTAACAGGATGGTCTTACAACGACCCAAAGAACGGTGGATTTGAAGTTGTTCCTTATGAAGAACAAGAAACAGGCCCTGGTCTGGTTCTTATCGAAGGTGGAACATTTACGATGGGACGTGTTGAACAAGACGTAATGTACGATTGGTATTCTATCCCAAGAAGAGTAACTGTTTCTTCTTTCTATATGGATGAAACGGAAGTAAGGAACCTCGACTATCTTGAATATCTTCACTGGACAGGAAGAGTTTTTGGCGCGAACTTCCCTGAAGTAACTAACAGAGCTTTGCCTGATACATTGGTTTGGAGATCTAAACTTGCTTTTAATGAACCTTACGTTGATTATTATTTGAGACACCCTGCTTATAGGGATTACCCAGTAGTTGGCGTTAATTGGTTACAAGCTAATGATTTTTGTGCTTGGCGTACAGACCGGGTCAATGAATTCATTCTTATAAGAGAAGGTATCCTGGATCATACTCCAACTCCTTCTGATGCGGATTATTTTAACACCGATCAATATCTTGCCGGTAAATGGACCGGACAGGTTAAATCTCCGCTTCCTTCTTTCGATCCGAATGTTCCAACTCGTAACGTTCGTATGGAGGATGGAATTTTCCTTCCAAAGTACCGCCTTCCCACAGAAGCTGAATGGGAATTTGCATGTTATGGTTTGATTGGAAATACAATTGGTGAACGTATCACTGACAGAAGACTTTATCCTTGGAATGGTCACGGAGTAAGGAACCCTGATGAGGATTACTTAGGGCAAATGATGGCGAACTTCAAGCGTAGCAATGGTGATAATATGGGTGCTGCAGGTTATTTGAATGATAATGCTGATATCACTTCTCCTGTGTATTCATATTGGCCAAATGATTATGGTTTGTATAATATGGCAGGTAACGTAAGTGAGTGGGTGATGGATGTGTATAGACCATTGTCTCCTGAGGATAAAGATGATTTTAGGCCTTTCAGAGGAAGTGTATTTAAAACACAGGTTAAAGATGAGGATGGTATTGTTATCAATACTGACTCTGTGATCTATGACAAGGATAGCAACATAGTAAATATTCCGGGTATGGTTAAGACCAGAGATGTTTCTATGGCATATAACGATGATAACCTTGACGAAAGAAGAAACTATAAAAAAGCTGATAACATAAGCTATCTTGATGGTGATATTAATTCAAGTGTTTATTTTGCTGAGGGTGAAGAAGCCGCAACTCGTGGAAACAAATTGATGTATGAGTATAGTCTTACAACAATGATCGACGATAAGGCTCACGTATACAAGGGTGCTTCATGGAATGACCGGGCATATTATATAAACCCGGGAACCAGGAGATTCTTGGATCAAAGGCAGTCAACACCTTATTTGGGTTTTAGATGTGCTATGACACGTGTGGGCAGCCCTGTTGGATTAGGTAGATAAAAAGCTGAACAATATATATAAGCGCCAGACAATAAAAGTCTGGCGCTTTTTTTTTGACAAATTTCTTATACAGTTGACAAGTGTGGTTGAAAAAAAACAGTTGAAGCGTTCAATAGTGAAGCGTATCGGAATATATTTGTCTCAGATAATATTTTTATGAATTATACATCCATAGAATCACTTTACAAGATCTTTTGTAAGAACAGGATAATAACTACCGATACGCGTTCAATAACTTCCGGATCAATTTTTTTCGCTCTTAAAGGAGATAAATTCAATGGCAACGAATTTGCTGAACAGGCGATTGAGAAAGGGGCTTCTCATGTGGTTATTGATGAAGAGAAATATAATAAGGGCGAAAAGTATTTATTAGTAAAAGATGTTTTAATTGCATTGCAGCAATTGGCAAAATACCATAGGCAGCAATTAAAAATACCAGTACTTGGAATTACGGGTAGTAATGGTAAAACCACTTCCAAAGAATTGATAAGCGCTGTGCTCTCAAAAAAATATAATACCTACGCAACAAAAGGAAATTTAAACAATCACATTGGGGTTCCCTTAACTTTGCTCTCAATAAGGCCGGAGCATGAGTTTGCTGTTGTAGAAATGGGCGCAAATCATGTCGGCGAAATTGCGATGCTATGTGATCTGGCGCTTCCTGATCATGGGCTTATTACAAATATTGGAAGGGCGCACTTGGAAGGTTTTGGAGGGCCCAAAGGTGTGATAAAGGCTAAGAATGAGTTGTACCAATTCATTGGGTTTGCTAAGGGCAAACTATTTGTAAATGCGGATAATGAATTGCTGATGAATTTATCCCGATCAATTAATAAAATTACTTATGGTACATCTAGCGCGGATTATTGTGGAGAAGTAGCTGATATAAATCCATTCGTTGAATTAAAAACTCAAAGCGTTTCTGCGATCAAAACACATTTGGTGGGAAAATATAATTTCGAAAATATTTTAGCGGCGGCCTGTATTGGAAATTATTTTGGTGTGGATGCTGATAAAATAAAAGAGGCATTAGAAAATTATGTTCCATCCAACAATCGTTCAGAAGTAATAAAAAAGGGAAGCAATGTTATTTTGTTAGATGCTTACAATGCGAATCCAACAAGTATGAAAGCCGCAATAGAGAATATTTATGAAATGAAAGCCCATCATAAAATGTTGATCCTTGGCGACATGGCGGAGTTGGGTGAGGAAAGTGTGGCAGAGCACAAAAAAATAGTAGAGTTGGCGGAACAAAAAGAGTTTGAAAATATTTGTTTTGTCGGCGACAGGTTTAAGTCTGCAGCTGCAGGTACGCAATATGTAGTTACTTCTAATGCAATGGAAGCTGTTGAATGGTTAAAGAATAACCTACCTGCAGATACGACAATACTTATAAAAGGTTCGAGAGAAAAAAAGCTGGAGCAATTGCTCGTTGCTTTTGATTAAACATTTTTGCAGTAAGAACTCGGCTTTCGAAAGCAACTTTAAGGTGCAGAATAATTAAAGCTGCACATCTCGTCCGCTTCAGGCGAACTAAGCCAATACGGCTCTTGAAATAACTATCTTTTGTACTTCAGTTGTGCCTTCATAGATCTGCGTGATCTTTGCATCACGCATTAAACGCTCTACATGGTATTCTTTTACATAACCGTAACCACCATGTATCTGAACGGCCTCTGTTGCAACATCATTTGCCACTTTAGATGCGAATACTTTTGCCATTGCACTTGCAGTGCCATAATCCATGTGTTTATCCTTCATCCATGCGGCTTTTAGGCATAACAGGCGAGCAGCTTCAATTTCTGTTGCCATATCTGCAAGTTTAAATTGTATGATCTGGTGTTGTGAAATAGTTTTACCAAAAGCTTTTCTTTCTTTAGAATAAGCAAGAGCCAGTTCATATGCGCCAGATGCAATGCCAAGGGCCTGAGAAGCAATGCCTATGCGGCCTCCCGCGAGTGTCTTCATTGCGAATTTAAAACCAAAACCTTCTTCACCGATACGATTTGCTTTAGGAACTTTAACATCCGTAAACATCAATGAATGTGTATCTGAACCTCTTATGCCTAATTTATTTTCTTTCGGGCCGATCTGGAAGCCGGGCATTTCTTTTTCCATGATCAAACAATTAATTCCTTTATGTCCTTTGTCAATGTCTGTTTGCGCCATTACTAAATACACTGATGCGCTGCTGCCATTGGTAATCCAGTTTTTTGTGCCATTCACCAGGTAGTGATCTCCTTTATCAATAGCGGTTGTGCGCTGTGATGTTGCATCCGATCCTGCTTCAGGTTCCGATAAACAAAACGCACCTATTATTTCGCCTTTGGCTAATGGAATAAGATATTTTTGTTTTTGTTCTTCATTTCCAAAATTCTCAATACCCCAGCATACCAACGAATTATTAACTGACATTACAACCGAAGCTGATGCATCAACCTTTGATATTTCCTCCATCGCCAATACGTAAGATATGGTATCCATGCCCCCTCCGCCGTATTTAGGGCTTACCATCATGCCTAAAAAACCAAGTTTTCCCAATTGCTTCATTTCTTCTGCAGGAAATTTTTGCTTTTCATCTCTTTCAATCACACCCGGCTTTAATACATCATTTGCAAAATTTCTTGCGGCTTTCTGTATCATTAAATGCTCCTCGCTCAGTTCAAAAAACATGGGATTATATTATTAAAGTTTGAAGGGTAAAAGTAAATTTTAAACCCAACTTATGCAATAAAAAAATTAGGTCATGATCTGGTTTTTAAAGTGTAAAATTGACTAATCTTGTTTGTTGGAAATTATGGATAAATACAATGTCATTGGTGTAATGTCTGGCACTTCACTGGATGGGCTTGATATAGCTTTTTGCAGGTTTTATAAGGAGAAAAGCAAGTGGAGGTTTAAAATTAAAAAGGCTGAAACGATACCATATTCCAGAGATACGATGAGTTTTTTAAAAGGCCTGGAATCCGCTACTGCTTTGGATCTGGCGTCAGCCAATATGGATTATGGAAAATTTATCGGTGAAAAAGTAAAAACATTCGTTAAAAAAAATAAAATAAAGTCGTCCCTGGTTTCATCGCACGGACATACGCTGTTTCATCAACCCTCAAAGGGATATACTTTTCAATTGGGTTCCGGTGCTTCTATTGCTGCTGAATGTGGTTTGCCTGTCGCTTGTGATTTCAGAACTATGGATGTTGCAATGGGAGGGCAGGGCGCTCCCCTTGTTCCAATTGGTGATCAGCTTCTTTTTAGTGAATATGATTTTTGTCTTAACCTGGGCGGCTTTGCAAATATATCTTTTGAGAAAGGAAAAAAAAGAATTGCTTTTGATATTTGTCCAGTAAACATTGTGCTTAATTTTTATGCTGAAAAGATGGGAAAGAATTTTGATAACAAAGGACACATGGCAAGATCGGGCAACGTAAATGCTGAATTATTGAATGAACTTAATGAATTGAAGTTTTATAAAACAAAACACGGTAAGCCTTCATCACTAGGTAAAGAATGGGTAGTTAAATTTGTATATCCTTTGCTTGATAAGTATAAATTATCTGTTGAGGATTCCCTACGTACATTTACTGAGCATGCTGCTAAACAAATAGCATCTTGTGTGAATAATAAAAGATCTTCTAAAATGTTGGTTACGGGTGGCGGCGCGTACAATGTGTTTTTAATGGAACGATTAAAAGCATTTTCTGTAAATGAATTTGTGCTTCCTGCCGATGTAATAATAAATTTTAAGGAAGCATTGATATTTGCCTTTCTGGGTGTGTTAAGGGTGAGGGGCGAAAATAATTCGCTTAAGAGTGTCACCGGTTCAAAAAAAGATAATATCGGCGGATGTATCTATGTTGTATAAAAAAGCCCGCTCCTGAAATTTCAGAAGCGGGCTTTTATTAAATGGGAAATTAAAAATTATCCTCTTCAAAGAAAGTCTCTTCTTCCTCTTCATCATCGTCATTAGCAATATTAAAATCTTCTAACTTAATATTGTCCTCTGACATCAGGTCAAAATCCTCATCTTCCTCACCACCAGATTTTTTGGGACCTTTTTTTGCCTTAACAGCCTTGCCGGCTTTGGCAGCTTTTGGAGCAGCAGCTTTCTTAGCAGCTGGCTTCTTCTTCGGATCGCTTTTTGATTTTGAAGCTTTTTTCATGCGTGATTCAATTGTTGTTTATTGTGATAAAAGTAATAAGTATTCATGTGATTGCACAAATTTCGAAAAAAAATTTTCAATTAAAAAAATAATACTAAATAATAAATATAGGGTGTTTTATAATACTTTAGGGTTACCCCGTCCCCCAAAATAGCTTATTCGACGATAAGTAAATATAAATTAATTTACCGGACCTAATACTAATCAGTCGTGCGTCACCGTTTATTTACATAAGTTACTATCTTATATATCAATCATTACCATTGGTGAAGTAGCTGGGATTTCAGCAACAAACACGATAAAAATCACGTTTAATTCTTATGGAAACAATGTTGTTCCTGCATCTGAATATAAAGTTCAATACAATAACAGTTTAAAACCCGCCATATGGAAACTCTAAATATGAATGAAATAGTATTCGAGAACAGGAACAAAAGTTATGGAGCTTATGCGTTAAGAAAAGGCTATAACGACAATGTGATCAAAGGATTTATGGTATCCAGTTTGTTATTTGCTTTTGCGATCGTAATACCAATGCTAATAACTAAGATCAAGCCTATTGAAATTCCGGATATTGACACTGCGATAATTCCTATGGAAATTATACGTGAAATGCGGATAGAAGTATCTAAAGCAGTTGAGCCGGTGGTAAAACCAAGTGTAACTCCACCACCTTCCAGGCCTAGTACCACTCTTGCTTCAGTTATTAAGGTTGATGATAATCCAGATCCCGATCCAAAAAAAGTAGAGTCAACAGTGATCGGGACAGGAAAAGATCCCATTGCTAACTCTGTTACAACTTCGACTGCAACAGCTAGTCCTATTACAGCATTAGGAAAGGAAAAAGAAAAGGAGCCTGCGACAATCGCTGCTTTTAATCCTGAGTTTAAGGGAGATCTAATGGGCTATTTGGCGAAAAATATCCGTTACCCTGCTATGGCTGTGGAAAGCGGAATTTTTGGTACCGTTTATTTGAGTTTTATTGTTGATGAGGAAGGGGAAATAACAAACGTAAAAGTGTTAAGAGGTATAGGTTTCGGTTGTGATAAAGAAGCAATGGATGTAGTGAAAAAAATGCCTGCCTGGAAACCGGGAAGGGACGAAAATAATCAACCTATAAAAGTTATCTATACACTTCCTGTAAAGTTTAAGTTAGATAGAGGATAAGATTACGTTCACCTAAGTAGATAGAGTTTTGTTTAAATATAAATCTTAAAAATAATTTTAAGCCAATACCATGGAAACTCTGAATATGAATGAAATTGTATTTGAGAACAGGAACAAAAGTTACGGCGCTTATGCGTTAAGAAAAGGCTATAACGATAATGTTATTAAAGGATTTATGGTGTCCAGTTTGTTATTCGCTTTGGCGATCGTGGTGCCAATGGTAATAACGAAGATCAAGCCTATTGAGCTTCCTATTATTGAATCACCGTTAATTCCTCTACAAGATTTGGTTTATGAAGTGATATTGGAGAAGCCCAAAATCGTTGAGCCTGTAAAAATGAACGCAACTCCACCGCCAGGGGGGCCGATCAGTTCGGCAATTATCACAACTGTTATTGACGATACAGAAGATCCGAATTCAAATCCAAAAATAGAGGACCCAGGTACTACAGATACTGGAACAAATCCAGATCCGGGTCGGGAGGTTTTTGATCCGAATGCAGGAGGTGGAAGTGATGATGGAAAAAGCAATGAAGTTAGTAGTAATGCAGAAGAAGTTTTAGTTGACCATATGCCCGAATTCATTGGTGATATTAATAAGTACTTAGCTAAGCATATAAATTATCCACGACGGGCGCTTGAAAGAGGTATTCACGGTACGGTCTATATAAGTTTTGTTGTTGACCAGGAGGGTGAGGTAACAGATGTATATGTACAAAAGGGTATTGGAGGGGGGTGTGATGAAGAAGCGTTGGACGTTGTAAAGAAAATGCCAGCGTGGAAGCCGGGAAGAAATAAGGCAAATAAGCCGGTGAGAGTGCGCTATAGTGTTCCGGTAAGCTTTAAGATCGAATAAAAATACATCATAAATTATTGGGAGCAGCTGATGCAAAGCATTTCGTGTTGTGGAATTTGTTTTTGAATACAAGAGTATTTGAAGCGGAAAAGTTCAGCATAAACTAACATATAAGTGTTTATAAGTATGATATACAAGCCTTAAGGCAGGGTTTGTATTGGCTAACTTTAGCATAGTATTAAAAAGAACCAGATATGCTCAATACAATTCTTCTAGAAATTACAAGCCCGGGTGCTGTAAGCAATACAGTTGCTGCAGCAATGGATACTGTTGCACAGGCAGTGCAGGCCCCGCAGTCATTAGTACCTCCTGCTCCAACAGAAGATTCTTTCCATCTGATAGAACTGATCATGAAAGGTGGTCCTATAATGATCCCTATCGGGTTATTATCTGTTTTAACAATTTACTTTTTTTTCGAACGGCTTTTTATCATTCGTAAAGCTTCGAAGGTGGAGCCTACTTTTATGCATAGCGTAAAAGATTTTGTTCACAGCGGAAATACGGATGCTGCAAAGGCATTGTGCAAAGCAACACATACACCGTTGGCGAGGATGGTAGAAAAAGGAATAACAAGGATCGGTAGGCCAATAAAGGATATTGAAGAATCAATGGAATCAGTTGGTAAACTGGAAATATATAAACTGGAAAAAAATCTTAACATCTTAAGTATCGTTGGGCGAGTGGCGCCAATTCTTGGTTTCGTTGGAACCATTATGGGTGTTATTGTAATTTTTTATGACATTGGTTTAACTGGTGATATCGCTATTAAAACCATTTCAAAAGGTTTATATCAGAAAATGATCACCAGCGCTTCCGGTCTTGCAGTGGGACTTGTAGCCTATGTTGGCTATTTCATTATCAATACTATGTTGGATAAAGCCATTAACAAAATGGAAATTGGTGCAGTTGAATTTGTTGATATGTTACAGGAACCTTCAAAATAAATTATAAATGAAGTTAACACGCCGCCATAGAGAAGTCGCAGAAGTAAGCACTGAATCATTGAATGATATCATGTTCTTTTTGTTGTTGTTCTTTTTGATACTTTCTACTCTTGCGAATCCAAATATTATAAAATTGACATTGCCGAATGCCGTTAATACCCCGCAAGTTCAATCGCAAAAACTTACTATTGAAGTTACAAAGGACAGGCAGTATTCTGTGAATAATAACAGCGTTTCTTTTACGGAAATTGAGAGTTCACTAAAATTTTTTATTGAAAAAAATAAAATGATAGATCCTGTCGCCACTCTTCGGCTTGACAATGCATTAACTGTGCAGGATTTAGCTGATGTATTGCAGATAGGATATAAATTGAAAATTAAAATGGTATTGGCAACCAAACCTCCAAACAACTAAAGCGTGACTGGAAGTATAAATAAACCAAGGTATATGGCGGGAACAATAACTGTTGTTTTCCATGCCGCTGTTATACTTTATCTTATCTGGAAAGTGATTTATAC
>CAZQIC010000035.1:0-35734 GCA_964593555.1 uncultured Bacteroidia bacterium
TTGTTGAATACATCAATAAAATTTTCAGATTCTTCTTTTTCTAATTCTTCTTTTGACAAACCTGTTTTTTTGTTTTCTTTCTCACTAATTTTTTCTTCTTTTTTTGAAGCAATTTCTTTTTCTATAATCTCTGGTTTTTCATCGCTAACCTTTGTCTCTGCAACAGGCTCTGCTTCTTTTTCGGTATTGATAGGTAAAGAAGTTTCGGCGCTCTCCGGAGCATTTAACTCTTGCGCAGATGTTGTAGCTTCTGAAGACGTAGGAGGTATATTAGCAGGAGGAGCTGTAACTTGTTCAATAGCAGCAGGCTCATTAGATCCAGAAGGCCAATAAGAGTATGTTAATACAGATCCTATGATGATCACACTTGCTGCAAGGGCTCCAAACATCATTTTACTTCCTTTCAAAGGAGATGAAGATGGTGCTGCATCCAGGCGTTGTTCCATTTTCGCCCAGCTGCCCATATCAATAGGAGCCTCCATTTCCTTGAGCGAACTTTTAATGAAGGAATCTAATTTATTTTGTTGAGTAGAGTTTTCAATCATTCGCCTGCGGTATTAAGTGTATCAATAGTTTTTTTAAGTTATACTTTGCTTTTGCAAAATTCGATTTAGATGTTCCTTCGCTTATTCCTAACATTTCCGCTATCTCTTTGTGCGAGTATTCTTCAACAACATATAAGTTGAACACTGCACGATAAGCGGGTGATAATTTATGAACTGCGTTCAACACATCTTCCTTCGTTACATGGTTTAAAATATCATCATCACTCGTTTCTTCCTCCGGATCTTCATTTCTTTTTTGGGCGTGTACCGTACTTACAATTGAATATTCCTGTTTGTTTTTCCTTAACGCATCAATTGCTGTGTTCACCATTATTCTTCTTACCCATCCTTCAAAAGATCCTGTGCTGTTAAAATTTTTTATTTTATCGAACACTTTCATAAAAGCATCCTGTAAAACATCCTGTGCATGGTCTCTGTCTTTCGCGTAACGTAAACATACTCCCATCATTTTGCCATAAAACATCTCATAAAGAGCTTTTTGGCAATTGCGGTCCTGCTTTATGCAGCCTTTTATTATTTCGCTTTCTGTCATTAGCCTTCTAAAACGAAACGCAATTTAAGCTCTTTTACATAAAAGACGAAAGAATGATACTTAAGTTGCCTATGATTATGCATTATTGTAGTTTTCCCCCTAAAACGCACGGAATTCGGTGTTTTTCAATGTTTCCTTCCAGATTAAAAGCCTCAAAATAAACAATGTATATGCCAATTGGGGCCTTTTGCCTGCTTTCGTTTGTACCATCCCATGAATATTCGCCTTTTGCTCCGAGCAATTCATTTTTTATAAGATGTTTAACAAGACCGCCATTGGAATTATAAATAATAATATTTCCGGTATAACCTTGTCCTTCAACGGTGTAATGAACTGTTAGTACATCATTATGCCCATCATTATCTGGCGAAAATATTTCAGAGGATATTCCAATGTTTGTATTTCCGTTGTATTGTATGTATTGCGAATTTTGATAGCCCGGTGTTGCGAAACCAACTGTTGAAGCGGCCGAATGCCAATTGCTTTTTTCTTCAGAATATCTGTTAAAGTCTATCCTCTCTAATGAAACTCCTTTTGTTTCAGTTAACAATGGATAATGCATGTCTGGCGAATAATTTACTTTGTCAATAATGTTCATCAATGTATCTGACAAAACAATTATATCTCCACCATTATTAAGTGCTGGGAGGGAAGATGTTTGAATAAATATTTCATTGGATGCAGTGGTACTATACTGTGATTTTACAATAGAAGAATTTGTACTCAGCAATTTATATTCTCCGGGGAAAAGGAGATTTCCATTGGGCGAAATTATTTTAATGTCGCTTAGTTGTGATGTAATCGTGTCATAAGAAGAGATTCGCAGATTTTTTAATTCAAAAATTTTATTTGATCGGTTATAAATTTCGACAAACTCAACTCCATTGTCTCTGGGATCGAAAAGTATTTCGTTGATCACCACATCATTTGCAATTGCATGTTCGGGAATGGCAATTTTTATAGAATGGGAAGTAGAAAATGTATTACCCTTGCAATCTGTAATCGCTGAACTCAATGTAACAATATAAATTATTTTTTTGTGAAGGGGAGTGGAGAGGGTTAAAATAATCGAAGAGTAATAGGGCGGAATAAAATGCAATGTTGCTGGCGACCCAATGCCATTATTAATAGAAAAATTTAAAATGTTGTTTAAGCTCGCACTGTCAATAGGTTCATTAAAATTTAATTGTATGGTTGTAGTATCAATAACAGATGCGCTTATTATATAAGGGTCAATGTTATCAGGATTAGAAGTATTAACAGAATTTATTTTTCCCGGAGTGCCACCTGATGAACTCAATGAAGCTTTCCAATTATTTTCTCCGGCACATGGATTAAGAGGGTCAATTTGTTCAAGAGCAAAGCCTCCTTCTTCTTTGTTGGAATCTTTATACCATTTATCAGTATATGATACTACGGAAATAATTGTTCCTGAATTATTTTTTAGAATAAGTGTTTGTCCGGTATTGGTAAGAGAAGGGAAACTGCTCAAGGCAATTGCGTTTGCAATTGGTGATAATGCAGCTGAGCCGGATGTTGAACTAAGCACAACAAAACTATCAGGCAATAAAACAAATGAAGGAATTATTTTTGTGTTTGATCCCGAAGTAAAAGTCCACTGATTTAATTTTATTGGGAAAGTTGATGTGTTATGCAGTTCAATGTATTCATAATTTGGTAATCCAAGAGCAGGATCTGGATCGGCCATAATCTCGTTTATCACGATATCATTGGGTAATGCTTCATAAAACAAAAAAGTATCTGCACTGCTAAGTGTTGTATTGGAGAGTATATCTTTTATTCCGTTGGCGGTAATAATGTATTGCTGGCCGCTCAAAAAATTTGATGCGAATGTTAAATGTATAAGTTGGTGAGTGCCTGCATCTAATACGGCCGATGAAGGAGTGCCAATGGAATTATTCACAACATAGTTTGCGGTATTCTCGGCAGATAATTGTTCAACAGGTTCATTGAAGTATAAATCCAATTGCGTTGAACTGATCACATCTACAGAGTCAACATTTGGTCCTGTGGTATCAATTACAATTGGTCCCGCATAAATATCATCGAAATAAAATTTTGTTGCATTGCTGCCGGTGTATTTACAGTAAACTCCAAAATAACTGCTCGTTTTATGCGTGGTGTCCAACACAGTTCCTTCGATTAAATAATTAAAACCACCCAGCGTATCGCAATACAATTTCCATAAACCCGCACTGTCGCGTGTAACTTTAATATTTAATGTATTGTTAGATTTTGCTGTGTGTCCATTAATGCCATCAATTATTTTTGCTTCAGAATTGCCACTTTTTTTCCACAAATCAACACTGTCGAACGATCCGTTTTCACCCATTTGTAAAAAGTACCCATTCAATGCACCCTCTAAATTTGTTTGATCAGCACTTAAATATATTCTTGCAAGGTTATTATCCGATGGTGAGAACGCAAGTCGGGCCCAAACCCTCCACTCCTGGTTATTTAAGGATGAATTATAGCTGGTGTATAATATCGATGTATCTGATCCTGAGCTATTTATTTGCAGTTGATTGCTTGTATTTATTATGAATGCTGAGGTATTTCCCAGCCAGATAGGGTTAGCTGTAAAATTGGTGTCTGCAAAGTTGTCATACACCTGAGAAAAGGCCAAAATTGGACAAAAAAGCGATAAAACGGTGGCAGTCCGCATAAAAATAACAGGTCCTTTTAATATTGAACGGGTAAATGTAGTATTTTTGGCGAAATTAAAAGTTTAATTAAAAGCCACATACATGAAAATAGCAGTTGTAGGAGCAACCGGTTTGGTTGGTGGGGTGATGACAAAAGTAATGGAAGAGAGAAACTTCCCGGTAACTGATTTTATAGCGGTTGCTTCTGAAAAATCTGTTGGTAAAGAAATAAAGTTTAAGGGTAGAGGATATAGAGTTGTTGGCATAAAAGAGGCTGTAGCTATGAAACCGAAAATTGCAATATTTTCGGCTGGAGGTGCTACTTCACTTGAGTGGGCACCAAAATTTGCTGATGCAGGAACTATAGTAATTGATAATTCTTCTGCATGGAGAATGGACGAAACAAAAAAATTAATTGTCCCTGAAATAAACGCATCAGCATTAAAAAAAGGAGATAAAATTATTTCCAACCCTAATTGTTCCACCATTCAAATGGTATTGGCTTTAGCGCCATTGCATAAAAAATATAAGATCAAAAGGATAGTTGTTTCAACTTACCAATCCGTAACCGGAACAGGAATAAAAGCTGTTGAACAAATGATGAATGAAAGAAAATTCATTAAGGGTGAAATGGTTTATCCATATCCTATCGATTTAAATATTATTCCTCATATAGATTCATTTTTAGAAAATGGCTACACCAAAGAGGAAATGAAAATGGTGAATGAAACGATGAAGATATTGGATGATGATAAAATAAAGGTTACTGCTACATGCGTACGTATCCCTGTTGTTGGCGGACATTCCGAAAGTGTAAATGTGGAGTTTGCTGAAGACTTTCAGCTCGAGGATGTTAGAAAAATACTTTCTACAACTAAAGGTATATTACTGGTAGATGATGTTAAGAACAACAAATATCCTATGCCAATGGATGCTAAGGGTAGGGATGAAGTATTGGTTGGAAGATTGCGCAGGGATGAGACACAGAAAAAAACATTGAATATGTGGATCGTTGCGGATAACTTGCGCAAAGGTGCTGCAACAAATGCTGTTCAGATAGCTGAATACCTGATCCAGAAAAAATTGGTTTAATTTTTAGTTTTTAATTAATAATAAGAACGCCCCCGAGTACTCGGGGGCGTTCTTATTATGTTAAAACATTAAACAGGCTGCGGAGGATCAATGCTGGTAATGGTAGTATTAGCGGTGCTTTCAATTGCCTGTTCCGTCACAGGTTCTGTTGTTTTCTCCGGCCAAAATCTTTTCTGGAATAAAATGATCAATAAAACACCTATTGTTATTGATGAATCGGCTACATTAAACACGGGTCTGAAAAAAATGAATTCTTCGCTTCCCCAAAATGGAAACCAATCAGGAAAATGTCCTTCGATGATCGGAAAGTAAAACATATCTACAACCCTGCCGTGAAGCCACCCTGCATAACCTCCGCCTTCCGGTAAAAAAGTAGCCGTTTGGAAATCGCTGTCACTAAAAAGCACTCCGTAAAAAATACTGTCTATAATATTGCCAATTGCCCCTGCGAAGATCAATGCCACACTCACAATTAATCCTGTCGGCATTTTCTTTTTTGAAATATCAAAAAGATACCAGCCTATGGCTCCGACTGCAAGAATCCGGAATGAGCTTAGTAATAGTTTTCCATATTGCCCTTCCAGTTCCATACCAAAAGCCATTCCGTTATTTTCGGTGAAATGAATAATAAACCAATTGCCAAGGATTTTGTATTCTTCACCAAGGAACATATGGGTCTTGATCCAACATTTAACAAATTGGTCAATAAATAGTACTAAAAAAATTATTATTAGCGCTCTTTTCAAAATATACTATCTATTTCTTTTGTAATAAAAAACTCTCCCCGTTAGGAGAGAGTTTTTTGAATTACCCGTATTTATTTATTGTTCAAAAGTAAATGAACCAGTCGTAGTCTCAGTGTCTGTTCCATCGTTGTAGGATCCATCCATTGTTACCACCATTTTTTTACTTCTAAGTTCATCCAATACAAATGTCTCAATAGGTGCGTCGGATCCACTGTAAGTCTCTGTGTCACCATCATAAGTATCAGTCAATGTTGTAAGGACCAATAGCTCTTTCTTTTTAGCTTCACCAACACCGCTGTTAAAATCCCATGTTCCTGTTTCAATTTCAATATCCCCATCATCAGTAGTGGTTCTTTTAAAGGTGCCATCTTTGTCTAGTTCAAATGCTACAGTATATGGTGTTGAAAAACCATCAGCAGTAAGGTTTACGCCATCCAAAGTTGCTGTCCCGGAAAATCCACTACTGGAGAAAGTTATAGTTCCTGAAGTAAGTTTCCACTCCCCTGCCACTCTTGCTTTACGGGATTTTAGTGATAAAAAAGGATCATTTTCCCCTTTTTTACAACCGTCAAAAAGTATAGTTGTAAATAAAAATAAAATTGTAGCTAAACGAATTGTTGTTTTCATGTTTGGTTTTTAGGTTTGGGGTATGACGCGCAAAGATACACTTTTGTTACAATAAAAAGAGGGGCCTTAAAAAAGCCCCTCTTTAAAATAAAAACCTCTTTTTTAAGCGGTTTGTTCCAATTTAGCATCTATGCTAAGCGTAGCATGTGGAACGCTTCTTAATCTTTCTTTAGAGATAAGTTTTCCGGTAACTCTGCAAATTCCGTAAGTTTTGTTTTCTATACGGATAAGCGCGTTACGTAAATTCTGGATAAACTTTTCTTGTCTTGAAGCTAAATGAGCTGTCTCTTCTTTCGACATTACATCAGAGCCATCTTCCAATAATTTGAAAGTTGGTGATGTGTCGTCTGTTCCGTGATCATCTTTGTGAGACAATGTGCTTTTTAAAAGATCGTAGTCACGTTGAGCTTCATCAAGTTTTTTAAGGATCAATCCTTTAAATTCAGCTAGTTCCTTATCAGTATAGCGTATTCTTGTATCCTTGTTTATCTGTGGTTTTGGCAATACAGGGTTAAGTTTATTTGGCCTTATCACCTTAGGTTCTTTTATTTCAATCATTGCTGACCCAGAACTTTCAGCTTTTGAATCCTCATAATCAGAGTCAACTTTTGATTCTTGTTTTTTTGCGATTGGCTGTTTAGTCACTTTCGCAACAGGAGTTTTAACAGGAGCTGTTTTTGCAACCGGTTTTTGAGCAACTACCTTTTTAACTGGTTTATCGTTCCTTTTTGTAACTACTTTTTTAGCAGGCGCTTTTTTACTTACTGGTTTAGTAACTTTTTTTGCTGCCTTTTTCGCAGCAGGTTTAGCTTTTGCTTTAGCTGCTGGTTTTTTCTTTGCAGGTTTAGCTGTTTTTTTAGCAGGCTTAGAAGCTTTCTTAGCAGGCTTAGAAGCTTTTTTGGCTGGTTTCTTTGTGACTTTTTTCGCCATTGTATTAGGTATTAATTTAATTTACTTATTGATATTAATGTTTTTACATCATCGTTTACCTCCACTAACAAACCCTCTGAAGGGTCAATGTTTGCAACGAGTTCCAGCGATGAGGCCAGTGTTTCGGAGCAAATATAATTTAAATTATTTGAAACCGCCGAATCTATTCGATGGTTCGACTGTATTTTTAACAATATCTTATCAGTAACCTCAAAAGCCTTGTCTTTTCGCATATTTTGGATACGATTTACCAGTTCCCGGGCTATGCCTTCTTCCAATAATTCGCTGGTCAATGTTACATCTAAAGCCACGGTTAGAGGGCCTTGGTTAGCTACTTTCCAACCCGGAATGTCTATGGGTAGAATTTCCACGTCTTCAGGAAGCAGTGAAATGTTTACATCGTCAAATGCAATATCATAATGGCCTTCTTTTTCTATTGAGGTAATAATTTTATCAGCATTCTCAAGTGCATGCGATTGGACTGCTTTCATATGTTTGCCGCATTTTTTACCCAATGTTTTGAAATTGAGTTTTAGGTCTTTTACGATCTTTACTTTCGACTCGTCAACAAATTCAATTTCTTTCACATTTACTTCTGAAAGTATAAGTGATTTTACGGCGTCAATTTTTGATCTGTATTGATCGTTTATTACCGGTATCTGAATTTTAGTCAAAGGCTGGCGAACACGTATGTTTTCTTTTTTACGTATTGAAAGAATCATGGAGGTGATCTTTTGTGCAAGTTCCATTCTCTCTTCCAGTTCCTTATCCTGACGTGTTTTATCTACAGTTTTTATTTTGGTTAAGTGTATAGAAACTAAATCCGTATTATTTTCGGAAAGGTTTTTATACAACCAGTCTGCAAAAAATGGAGCGATAGGACTCATCAATTGTCCTACAGTAAAAAGGCATTCATACAATGTTTCGTAAGCAGCTTTTTTATCGAGGCTCATTTCTCCTTTCCAGAAACGCCTGCGTGATAAACGCACATACCAGTTGCTGAGGTGTTCTGCAACAAATTCTTCTATCGCCCTTGCAGCATTGTGCGGCTCGTACTCATCGTATGATTTTGTAACGATCTCAATTAGTGTCTGAAGTTTTGAAATGATCCACCGGTCTAATTCAGCGCGTTGTGTATTCGGTACTGTATCGCTTTCGTTTACTTTGAAACTGTCAATGTTCGCATACAGAGCGAAAAAATTATAAGTGTTATAAAGTGTGCCAAAAAGTTTTCGTTGTGCTTCGGCAATTCCTTCGATATCAAATTTTAAATTGTCCCAAGGTGCGGCATTGGCGATCATGTACCAGCGTGTTGCGTCGGCGCCGTATTTCTCAATGGTTTCAAAGGGATCAACCGCGTTGTTTAAGCGTTTACTCATTTTATTTCCATTTTTGTCCAATACAAGCCCGTTTGAAATAACGTTTTTGTAAGCGACAGAGTCAAAACACATGGTAGCAATTGCATGAAGCGTATAAAACCATCCGCGTGTCTGGTCAACACCTTCGGCAATAAAATCAGCAGGATAATATTTTTTTTTATCTATCAGTTCTTTGTTTTCGAAAGGGTAGTGCACCTGTGCATAAGGCATAGCACCACTGTCGAACCATACATCAATGAGGTCACTCTCTCTTGACATTTTTTTTCCGGAAGGCGAAACAAGAATTATTTCATCTGCATAAGGTTTATGCAGATCAAATGTTTCATAATTTGTTTTTGAAAAATCACCAACATTAAAATCGCCAAGCGGATTATTTTTCATAAATCCTGCTTTCACTGATTTTTCTATTTCTGATTTTAATTGTTCAGCAGATCCGATGCAAAGTTCTTCCGTGCCATTCTCTGTACGCCATATCGGAAGGGGTATTCCCCAGAAACGTGAGCGGGATAAATTCCAGTCGTTCGCATTCTCAAGCCAGTTTCCAAACCTTCCGGTACCTGTTGATTCCGGTTTCCAGTTAATGGATTTGTTCAACTCCACCATTCTGTCTTTTTTGTCAGTGACTTTTACAAACCAGCTATCAAGAGGATAATAAAGTATTGGCTTATCTGTACGCCAGCAATGCGGGTAGTTGTGTTCGTATTTTTCTTTCTTAAATAATTTGCCTTCGTTCTGTAACCTCAATACAATACGCTCGTCAACACTTAAGTAATTTAACTTGCTGGTATCTTTGATGATGCCTTGCAGTTTTTCTTTTTGTCTGCTTAACTCCGTTGCTTTTTCTTCTTCATTCAGGTAGTCTTCTTTCACAAACTCTTCACCGTAAAGGAAGGTCCCATCTTTTACTTCAGGTAAAAACTTTCCACGTTTGTCGACAAGTGTAAGTGATCCTATTTTATTTTTTTTCGCAACGGCATAGTCATCCGCACCAAAGCTGGGTGCAATGTGAACTATTCCGGTCCCATCTTCTGTTGTCACAAAATCGCCCAGTACTACGGCCCCACCTGCCTCTCCAAAGGGGAGGTTCTTTCCATCAAGCTGAACAAGTTTATTTGCTTCAAATGGAAGTAGTTGTTCATAATGGATTCCTTCTAATTCAGAGCCTTTGAATTCTCTTATTACCTCGAATGGAATTGCTTTGTCTCCTGGTTTATAATCTTCAAACTTTAATTCTTTATTTTTTTCTGAAAAATATTTGCCCAATAAATTTTTTGCAAGGATAACATGATTTAATTTATGTGAGTGAGGATTGAATGTTTTCACCAATACATAATCAATATTTTTTCCTACTGCTAATGCGGTGTTAGACGGTAATGACCATGGAGTCGTTGTCCAAGCCAGGAAATAGGCCCCACCTATATCCTCCCCAGAGGGGAGGACTTGTTTAATTTTTTCAACTCCCTCTCCTTTGGAGAGGGTTGGGGTGAGGCGAAACTGAACAACCGCACTCGTATCCTTTACATTTTTGTAAGTGCCGGGTTGATTTAATTCGTGTGAAGACAATCCCGTACCCGCCGCAGGAGAGTAAGGCTGTATAGTATAGCCTTTGTATAATAATTTTTTGTCGTAAAGGTTTTTCAAAAGCCACCAGACACTTTCTATGTACTTGTTATCGAAAGTCACATAGGGGTTTTGCATATCCACCCAATATCCCATTATGGATGTAAGCTCTTCCCACTTATCAGTGTATTTTAATACTTCTCTTCTACAGGCTTTATTGTATTCTTCAACGGTAATTTTTGTACCGATGTCTTCTTTTTTTATTCCTAATGTTTTTTCAACGGCAAGTTCTATTGGTAAGCCATGTGTATCCCATCCCGCTTTACGCATTACCTGTTTTCCTTTCAAGGTCTGGTAACGGCAAAAAATATCTTTAATGGCACGAGCCATAACGTGATGTATGCCGGGTAAACCATTAGCAGAAGGAGGACCTTCATAAAAAACATAAGTTTCTGCGCCTTCGCGTGTACTTATACTTTTTTCAAAAACCTTGTTCTCTTCCCAATACTTTTTAATGTCCTTGCCTATTTGGGACAGATTCAAATTTTTATATTCGGGATACCTCATAAGTTCAAAGTTTCAAGTTTTAAAGTTCAAAGTTGGAAAGGAAAAACAAGTTTTCTGGCTTTCAAACTTTAAACTTTTTAACTTAATAAAAAGGGTTGCAAATATAGGATAATTAGAGGGGAAAACACAATTTTAAGGAGGGCTAAAAACAATATAAAAATGATTGCTAACTTTGGTGGAAATAACCTTGATTTTAAATGAGAATAAGACATTTTTTTCTAACAATTGCAGGACTTACGATGACGATATTTACTGCCTGTAACCAAGCGAAAACGGATCCGGCAAATATTAATTTAAAAAATACAACTATGACGAGTTCTATTTATGATATTAAAGTAGTTACCATCGATGGTAAAGAGAGAACTTTGGCTCAATATAAAGGAAAAAAAATGCTGATCGTTAATGTAGCTTCAGAGTGTGGGTACACACCACAATACACCGATTTGCAAAAATTACATGAGCAAAATGGTTCTAAGGTAGTTGTATTAGGGTTTCCTTGTAACGATTTTGGCGGGCAGGAGCCTGGTAGCGAAAAAGAAATTACTTCCTTTTGCCAAAAAAATTACGGAGTAACATTTCCATTGTTTTCAAAACTGCATACTAAGGGGGAAGAACAGCACCCATTATATAAATGGTTATCTACAAAAGAGTTAAATGGCTGGAACAGCGATGCTCCAACATGGAATTTTTGTAAATATTTAATTGGGGAAGATGGCAAGCTTTTAAAATATTTTGATAAAAAAGTAAAGCCGCTGGATGAGGCGATAATAAAGGAGCTTTAACGATTCTTATTTTACGGAATTGTAAAATTGTCTATAAATGGTGAGTCCATCATTAGACAATCGGAGGCTGTGTGTTTTACCACCATATTGACAAGTTTCCCGCATATGTTGAAGCCCTTTTAAAAGTTGCTTTGTGCCGATTGCAGCGCAATAATCGGTGGCAAATTCAATAACCAAAACTATTTGGCCATTGTTATAAAAGACATAATAGTATTCTGTCTCAAAACATTTTTCGTGCAAACATGCTTTATAATTCGTTGAATCACTTACTATCCTGATAAGTTCTTTTGTTTTTTCATAAGAAAAAACTTTTCCGCTTAGAGAATCTACTGCAATATATTCATCCGGCCATGGAAGATATTTTTTATTCTTTTCTGAAAGGTGAGCTGCTGTATAAACCTTGGCACTATCAAATTCTATCGAATCAATTTGAAACTTAGCACTGTTTTGCGCTTCACATTGAAG
This sequence comes from uncultured Bacteroidia bacterium, assembly GCA_964593555.1. Classification (GTDB taxonomy): domain Bacteria; phylum Bacteroidota; class Bacteroidia; order JAFLBG01; family JAFLBG01; genus CAZQIC01. Next base: position 11,913 of record CAZQIC010000035.1, read on the forward strand.
AATCAAACTGATAAAAACGAAAACAATAAATAAATTTTTCATAATTTTTCTTTGTCACCCTGAGCGAGGTCGAAGGGTTAATAGAATTGCCCCGTATTATTACAAATAATATTTTTCACCATTCCCTTTAATGTTTGTCCGGCTGCTAAAACCATATCGCCACCTTGAGGAAAAGGTATAGGTTTGTAATTTAATTTGTCAAAATTTACCGGTTGCAGCGCTGCAAGATCTCCAATGGCTATTGCAGAATGATGCTCGAAAAATTGCTGCGCAGTAATTGGATCTGTTTTAATTAACTGTCCTGTTTTATTGTCGATAAAATCAATTGATCCATTTATGGTCGCATTTTTATTCTGCATAGTTTCTATCACTCTGCAGCGTATGGTCTTGTATTTAGGGGTCTTAATATCATTTCCCGAAGTATCCTTTTTCACATTGCCTCTTGCATCAAGCACGTAACTATATCCATCCGGCACTTCTTTTTTGTCTTCAAAATAAACTTCCTTCACCAGATCAGGACTTACGTCAATATTTTTCATATTCACCATTATGGTGTAATCGTATTTAATATTCGGGTTAGGTTTCACATCGTAGTTTACCCAGTTATTGTTGTATTCTGCCAATGTGATTTTGGTCAATTCTTCTTCAAAATCAGGAGGTAATGGGAATGGGGTTTTATTTACCATTTTAAAAACCACATAACTCATTCCCATCGCTTTTGATTTTTGTAATAATGCATCAACATCTTTGTAGTTGCTGTAATAATGTTTTACGCGCATGAGATCACTATAAGCAGAACGTGCACTTTGTTTATCACCTTTCTCAAGTGACACTGTTGCGCGGGCATAAAAATATTCCGCAGCCTTTTGTTTTGCATTAATAATTTCGTTGTCGTAATTCAGTATTTCAAAAACAGCATCACGATTTTTACTTTTAATGTGAAGCGGAAGCAATGGGCGTATGAACTCCTGCCTGCTGCTCATCCCAGAGTATATATCGAAAATGGATTCCCAGTTTCCGGGATGACCTTCTTTTTTCAAAAACTCAATTCGCTCTTTGTCCTGGTTATTTATTCTTCTGTATGCTTCTTCCAAAACCAAAATTTCTTTGTCTTTAGGTTTTCTGATGATCTTGCGTCTTGATTTTTCTATGGCGGCATCATAGTGTCCGCTTTGTAGATATTCCAATGAACTCGTGCAAGAAGTAATGAGGGATGTTATAAATAAGTAAAGTAAAATGCGTTTCATCTGTAGTTTTTTAAGTTTTAATTGTCAGATGGAATACGCCATATTCATTTTCAAGTTGTTCCTTAATGCATGGCTATTTCATAATCTGGTATTTAATGGGCTAAAGACAAATATTACGCCAAAAGTAAAATTACTTCAAATTCTTTCAGAAAACAGCGACTATTGGGCATAAACTTGTAAATTAGCTATCTACTCATGTGGATCAAAATTGCCCGCTTTATTCTCAGAAATAGGTTAGCCATTCTTTTTGTTTTGGCGGCGATAACTATTTTTATGAGCTGGCAGGCATTGAAAGCCGAATTAACTTATGAGTTCGCCAATTTACTTCCCGCGACGGACTCAACAAATATTGATTACAAATATTTCAAAAAACAATTCGGGCAGGATGGCAATGTGTTGTTTGTTGGAATGCAGGAAGATGGATTATACGAAACAAAAAAATTTGATGCCTGGTATGATCTGAGTAATGATATAAAAAATATTGATGGTATCCAGGAAGTCGTTTCTGTAGCACGGCTATACCACCTTGTAAAAAACGACAGCCTTAAAAAATTTCAGTTCCTTCCACTCATTTCTGAAAAGCCAAAAACACAGGCCAACTTGGATTGCATACGGAAACGGATAGCCGATCTGCCTTTTTACAATAGGCTACTGCATAATACCGAGACAGGAGCAACAGTAATGGCTATCACGTTCGATAAAAAGAAATTGAATAATAAAAGTCGTTTGCAAATTGTGGATGAGATCAAAGAAAAGGTAGAAAAATTCAATGATCAATTTCCCGGCGAGATTCATTTTTCTGGCTTGCCATATATCCGAACGGTAATAGCGAGGATGATAGCTCACGAAATGGTGATGTTTCTTGCGCTGGCGGTAATTGTAACATCTATTATTCTTTTAGTTTTTTTCAGGTCCTTTTTACCCGTTATTTTTTCATTGCTGGTAGTAATTGTGGGTGTTATTTGGTCGTTTGGGTTTATTGTTTTATTAGATTACAGAATTACTGTTTTGTCCGGCCTTATTCCGCCCTTGCTAATTGTGATCGGTGTTCCCAATTGTATCCTTCTTCTAAACAAATATCATACTGAGTTTGCAAAACACCACAATCAGGCGCGTTCATTAACACGCATGATAGAAAAAATTGGCATCTCTTTGCTTCTTGCTAATGTTACAACGGCAATTGGGTTCGGGGTTTTTTGTTTTACGCACAGCCAGATATTTTTTGAGTTTGGATTAGTAGCTTCTTTAAGTGTACTAGTTACCTACGCCATTTCAATGATGTTGATCCCTATTGTATTTAGCTATTTGCCTGAACCATCTTCCAAACACCTAAAACACCTGGAAGGGAAAGGCATGAAAAAAGTGCTCAAAAAAATAATGAATATTGTCCATCACAAACGCTCCTGGATCTATAGTACAGTTGTGGTGTTGCTTATTGTTGCAATCGCGGGAATGTTTAAAATAAAAGCATTGGGATTTGTGGTCGATGATCTTCCTGAAAAGGATCCAGTATATGTTGATCTTAAATATTTTGAAGAAAATTTTAACGGAGTATTGCCTTTTGAAATTTCGGTTGACACAAAAAAGGAAAATGGAGTTTTTGCTGATAATGGTGAGGCGTTGTATAAAATAAATAATCTTTACAAAATTCTGGGTCAATACAATGAACTCTCAAGGCCGGTATCGGTGGTTGATGCAATAAAATTTTCTAACCAGGCTTATCATGATGGCGATCCGAAATATTATCGTTTGCCCGGCGCATTGGATCTTGCTCAAATTGGGCAATATGCAACAGATGCAAAAGAGCAAAAGAATTCCTTCAATGCTTTTTTAGACAGCACTAAAAGGTTTACAAGGGTAAGTGTACAAATGGCCGACATAGGTTCTTTAAGAGTCAAAGAATTAGTTGCTGAATTAAAGCCACGTATAGATAGCGTTTTTAATTATGATAGAGAAAGTGCCCAATGGTTAGCTGAAGCGGATAAATATTCTGTTACTGTTACAGGCAACAGCGTAATGTTTTTAAAGGGGAATGACTTTTTAGTAAAAAATTTATTGGAGAGCGTGCTCCTCGCTGTAATTATTATTTCTATTGTGCTGTATACTTTATTTATGTCGCCGCGCATGATCGCTATTTCGGTATTGCCAAGTTTAATACCGTTAATTATTACCGCCGGTCTTATGGGATATTTTAAAATTTATTTGAAGCCAAGCACTATCCTTGTTTTTAGTATTGCATTTGGGATCGCTTCTGATGGGACATTGTATTTTCTTTCCAAGTACAGGCAGGAATACAGGCTCCACCAAAACATTCAGCAGGCGGTGTTACTCACGATAAGGGAAACCGGAGTCAGTATGATATATACTGCAATAATACTTGCCTATGGGTTTGGAATTTTTGCAGCATCAAGTTTTGGGGGTACAGCTTCTCTGGGAATTTTAATTTCATTTACTTTAGTAGTAGCTTATTGTTCTAATTTAATTTTACTGCCTGCTTTCTTATTGACCTTAGACAGAAGGATGTCAAATAAGGAATTGATGCAACAATCGATCATGGAAGTTGATGAAGACGAAACGGATATTGTAGATGCGGCAGAAGAAAAGAAAAATTAAAACATAAATAATTTTAAAAAAAATCGCATGAAAGGAATAATTCTTGCCGGTGGTTCCGGGACACGTTTGCATCCATTGACACTCGCTGTCAGTAAACAATTAATGCCCGTATATGATAAGCCAATGATCTATTATCCCTTGTCGATATTAATGATGTCAGGGATCAACGAAATATTGATAATTTCTACACCGCATGATCTGCCTAATTTCGAACGCTTATTAGGCGATGGGAAAAATATCGGCTGTAAATTTTCATATGCAGTTCAGGAAATCCCGAATGGACTTGCCCAGGCATTTGTGATCGGCGAAAAATTTATTGGAAAGGATAATGTTGCTCTTGTGTTAGGAGATAATATCTTTTACGGAGGCGGATTGGGCCGTTTGCTTCAGCAGCATCAAAATCCTGATGGTGGTGTTGTGTTTGCATATCACGTGTCCGACCCGCAGCGTTATGGCGTAGTGGAGTTCGATGAAAAAAATCAAGTGATATCTATAGAGGAAAAACCGGAGAAGCCGAAATCGAGCTATGCGGTACCGGGTTTGTATTTTTATGATAATAGCGTGATTGATATCGCAAAAAATTTAAAGCCAAGTGCGCGCGGGGAATATGAAATTACAGATGTAAATAAAGAATATCTTAAAAGAGGAAAACTTAAAGTTGGTATTTTGGACAGAGGCACCGCATGGTTAGATACAGGAACGTTTGCATCTTTAACACAGGCAGGGCAATTTGTGCAGGTGATAGAAGAAAGACAAGGATTAAAAATTGGTTGTATTGAAGAAGTTGCTTTTAAAATGGGATATATAAATGCCCAGCAATTGAAAAAAATTGCCGAGCCGCTATTGAAGAGTGGATATGGTACCTATCTTAATTCTCTTGACTCAATAAATTAAATGCAGGTGCAAGGTTTGAAAAATATTTCCCTTTTTCAGGATGCTATTCAGAAAGAGTTACAAAAATTTTCTGAAAAGGAATTGCCTTCCTCGCCGGAAAAGCTGTACGGTTCAATAAAGTATGCGTTAACATTGGGAGGAAAGCGCACCCGTCCATTAGCTGTATTGCTGGGCTGTGATCTCTTTGGCGGTGCAGTAACAAATGCAATGCCTGCTGCCATCACGGTGGAGTTGTTTCATAATTTTACATTGGTGCACGATGATATTATGGATGCTGCACCTTTGAGAAGGAATGCGGCAACTGTTCATAAAAAATGGAATACAAATGTGGCTATACTTGGAGGAGATGCAATGTTGGTGAAGGCGTATCAATTGTTAAATACACTTAACGTAAAAAATAAGAGTGAGATCATAGATGTTTTTAATTCTGTTGCTTTGAAAGTTTGTGAAGGGCAGCAGATGGATATGGATTACGAAACCATGAATGAAGTTACCATTGCAGATTATCTTTTAATGATCGAATTAAAAACAGCGGTGTTGTTGGCAGGCAGTTTTAAAATAGGGGCATTGATCGCCGGTGCAAATTCTGCTGATGCGGATAAAATGTATGAATTCGGAAAGCAGGTAGGGATCACCTTTCAATTAAAGGATGATATTCTTGATGTGTACGGAGAAACAAATAAATTTGGAAAACAAAAGGGCGGAGATATTATTTCAAATAAGAAAACTTTTTTGTTATTGAAGGCGCTTGAATTGTCGAAACAAAACGCAGTTATTAATAGGGAATTACATAAATGGGTCAATGCTATTGATTTTAATGAAGAGGAGAAAGTTAATGCTGTGGTTGGAATTTATAACACACTGGAGGTAAAAAAAATGGCAGAGGAAGAAATGATCAAACAATATAATAGGGCGCTAGAAGCGTTGAATTCAATTGGTGCGGACGAAGAAAAGAAAAAACAATTATCATTATTTTCAAATAGTTTAATGAACAGGGAGGTATAAAGTGGTATACGACAAGCATATTTTTATTTGTACTAATCAACGTGCAGCAAGCGCTCCGCGGTTAAGTTGCGGCGAAGCACACGGAATGGAAATAGTAGATGCCTTTAAAGCTAAACTAAAAGAAAAACATTTGCCATTGAAATTAAGAGCACAAAAGGCCGGTTGTTTGGATATATGCGATTACGGACAAACTGTTGCCATTTATCCTGATGGAGTTTTTTATGTTGGTGTTGAACTGAGTGATGTTGATGAAATAATCAATGAGCATATAATCAACAACAGAATTGTAACGCGTTTAGTGTTGGATAGAAGTAAGCCGCCTAAACATAAGTAGTAGAAACGGGGTTATCAGTTATCAGTTGTCGGTTAATTGAAAGTGAAAAATATTGACATGGTCATAGAGTTTACACATAATGATAAAAAACACAAGGCTGATCTGTCAGACCCAATTGACATTTCCATTCCTTTAAGTGCTGATCCTAAAACGGCGAGTGCCTGGTATGTTGATCCGATGAAAATTGAACCTGTGCGTATGGGTGATTGGGTGGGTGATGTGAAGCAAGGCGGATCCGTAAATTTTAAAAATATTTTTTTTAATCCGCATGGAAATGGAACCCACACGGAGTGTGTAGGGCACATAAGTAATGAAGACTATTCTATAAACCAATCACTAAAAAAGTTCTTTTTTTTAGCAAAGCTTGTGAGTATTGCGCCGGAAAAAATTGAGGACGATTTTGTTATTACTAAAGCTCAATTAGGTAAACTGGAAGATGGTATAGAAGCAATAATCATCAGAACCCTGCCAAATGACGATTCAAAAAAACAAAGGCAATATTCAAATTCAAATCCTCCTTATATTCATCATGACGCAACGGAATACATTCGTAAAAGCGGCATCAAACATTTATTGATAGATCTTCCTTCGGTAGATAAAGAAAAGGATGAAGGAAAATTATTGGCGCACAAAGCATTTTGGAATTATCCTGCTGCACCGGTATTGGATGCAACAATAACGGAATTTATTTATGTTCCGGAGATAATAAAAGATGGTATTTGCCTGCTAAATATTCAAATCGCAAGTTTCGAAAATGATGCTTCGCCTAGTAAGCCAGTATTGTACCAATTGGTCTGAGTAAAAGTATTTATTAGATATCATAAATAAAATTTTTTACCCATTAGCGAATTCATTAAATTGAACTTTAAACAAATCAATTTTTTAAACTGGGCAAATGCCCTTCTTTATAAAATTGAATAAATGAAAATGAGAAAAGTCTACTGTCCATGTTTTTTTCTATTTATTTTCCTTTCAATTCAGGGTTATTCTCAACTTTCGAAGAGTAATTTCTCTGATGAGGACAATTCTCAATTGCGTGGAAATGGTATGCAGTTCGTTCAGAATAGAGGGCAGGTTGTTGATATGGGTAATAATTTGCGTCCAGATGTTATGTATGTTGGGGATGGAGGAGGTGTCAAGGTGTATTTGCGAAGAACTGGAATAAGTTATGCGTTGAGTAATATGGCGGAGATTACCAGGGAGGTAAAAATCGAACTCGAAGAACTGGAAAAAAAAGGAGAATTATCATATAGTAGTAAACAGGAGAAAGAACAGGAGTTAGCAGATAAGCGACTGCTTAAACTGCATCGCATAGATATGGACTTTGAAGGGGGAAATCCTGTGCCTAATATTCTTGCATCTGATTTGGTAGATGGATACCTTAATTTTTATTATGCTCATTGTTCCAATGGAATAACAGCTGTTAATGTGTACAACAGGATAGTTTATCAAAATGTTTACCCCAATATTGATATTGTTTTTTATGGAGGGAAAAGGGAAGGTGTAAAGTATGATATTGTTGTAAAGCCAGGAGGTAATCCGGCAGACATAAGACTCAAATACAATGGATCAGATGATTTTAAAATAGAAAACGGGAAATTAAAAATCGGAAACAGTATTAGCGAAATTACGGAGAACCTTCCTAAAGTTTTTCAAAATATAAATGGAGAAATTGTTGACGTGGACGCGCAATATTTCTTGGAAGGAAAAACTTTGAGTTTTCAGTTTGGATCTTTTAATTCTCAATATTCATTGGTTATTGATCCATGGGCAACTTATTGTGGAGGAAGTTCGAACGAATATGGGGCAAGTGTTACTACAGATACATCAGGCAATGTCCTTATTACTGGTGGTACACAATCACTGGGTTTTCCAGTGACTCCCGGAGCATGTCAAATTGCAATGAATGGAGTATATGATGCCTTTGTAGTAAAATTTAATTCTTCCGGAGCGAGACATTGGGCCACTTTTTACGGTGGAAGTACCACGGATTGGGGTGCGTCTATTGCTACCGATAATATAAACAATGTTGTTATTACCGGAGAAACAAGATCAGGAGATTTCCCTGTCTCGACGGGAGCATTTCAAACAAATCATATTGGTGCATCTGGAGATGCATTTGTGGTTAAGTTTAATGTTTCAGGAACAATGTTGTGGGCCACTTTTTCCGGAGGGAGTTCCGCTGATTTTGGTCTTGGTATTGCAGCTGACAATTCAGGCAATGTACTTGTCACTGGTCGAACAGAATCATCCAATTTTCCTGTTAGTACGGGCGCATTTCAGGCAATTTATGGTGGGGGAATTTCAGATGTTTTTGTAGCAAAGTTTAATTCTACAGGAGTGCTTAGTTGGGCAACATATTGCGGAGGAAATAGTACGTGGGATGAGGGCTATGGAATTACTGCAGATGCAGTGAATAATATTTATGTAACCGGACATGCGGGTATTTTATTTCCGGTCACTGCCGGTGCATTTCAAATGGCACACGCCGGTGGCGTGTATGATGCTTTTATATTGAAGCTTGATCCAGGAGGAAATCCAATCTGGTCTACCTATTGTGGTGGAAGTAATGAAGATCATAGCAAAAGCATATTATTGGATAATATGGGTAATATTGTTATCTCGGGAGATACAAAATCACTTGATTTTCCTGTCACAGCGGGGGCTTTCCAAACGGTATTATTTTCGGTTGGAACTTCAGAAGCATTTGTCGCCAAATTTAGCCCGGCAGGTATGTTGATCTGGGGGACATTTTTTGGAGGAGGTGTAAATGATTACGGTATGGGCGTTGCTGTAGATGATAATGACAATATTTATTTTGTGATGGAGCAGGAAGATGCCACCTCAAATATTGCTGTTGACGCATGTGCATGGCAACCTCTGTTTAATGGTGGGTCTGCTGTAAATCCCAATGGTGGTGTTTGTGAAGATCAGTTAATAGTAAAATTTACTTCTTCAGGTCAGAAGTTGTGTGCAACATATGTTGGAGGAACAGGAGAAGATGATATGGATTATTATGGTGGAATAGCTGCTTTTGGTAATTCGGTTTATATCACTGGTTCAACAGATGGAGGTTACCCGGTAACAACTGGCGCATTTCAAACAGCTTCTGCCGGACCGTCTACTTTTTCAGGTGAAGCATTTCTAATTTCTTTATGTAATAATATTTGTGAGGGAAAGGTATTGGGATTGAGTTATACTTCTAATAGTACAAGTTCTTGTGCGGGTACGCTTGTTGCGTTTACACCGGCGATAAGTAACTCCTGCGATACTTCAGGATATAAATTTCAATGGACTTTTCCGGGAGGCAACCCTGTAAATTCGAGCGAAATAAATCCAACTATAACATACGTTACATCGGGTTCACATAACGTTAAACTGGTGCTTACTACTTCATGTAAAAAAGACAGCGTTATAACTAATATTGTAACAAGTAATATAATCAACACTTCCGGCAGTCAGGTTATTTGTCAGGGACTATTAGTTCCCATACATGGAATAATCCAAAATACTCCCGGCATATACACACAAACATTTACGGCGGCAGGAGGGTGTGACAGCATATCGGCAGTCACGCTTGCGGTAAATAATACAAGCAGTGCCGCAATAAATCCTATTGCATGTGGAAGTTATACCCAGGGTAGTCAAACCTATACTATAAGCGGTGTTTATACTCAAACACTTGCCAATGCAGTGGGTTGTGATAGTCTGCTTACGATCAATCTTACTGTAAATAGTAATATTGACACCACAAATATTCAAAATGTTTGTCTAGGGCAACCAGCTCTCATACACGGAATAAGCCGTACTACACCGGGAGTATATACACAGACTTTTGTTGCATACAATGGGTGCGACAGCGTATCTATTGTAAGATTAAATGTTAATAACCCGATAACTACTAATGCTGTGTTAAATATTTGTGCAGGACAGTCTGCCCTGATTCATGGATTAAACCAAAATATGCCGGGAGTATATACTCAAACATTTTCAGCCATAAGAGGTTGTGATAGTATGTCTAATGTTACACTTATTGTAAACCACAGTAATAGTGGTATAATAAATCCCAGTGCTTGTGGCGGTTATACTCATAATAGCCAAACTTATTCAGCAAGCGGAATATATACTCAAACACTAATCAACTCATTTGGATGTGATAGCATACTTACCATTAATCTTACCATTATCAACAACATAAACACCGGTGGCAATCAATCCATTTGTCAAGGACAATCGACTATGATACATGGAGCAAGTCAAAATATCTTCGGGATATATACGCAAACTTTTCTCGCTGCAAATGGATGCGATAGCATATCAACAATAATATTGACTGTATATTCCCCTCTTAATATTCAAATAGGAAATGATACTTCTATAACAACCGGACAAAGTATAGTCGCTGGAACACCACTTGTAATCAATAACAGTTATTCCTGGAGCAGCGGTGAAACCACATCGAATATTATTGTACAACCTACTGCTACAACCAGTTATATTCTTACAGTAATTGATAGCAATGGTTGCATTACTTATGATACAATAGCGGTTTCTGTAGTAACTCCGTGCGATAATAGCGTCGAAATATTTGTTCCGAATACTTTTTCACCCAATGGCGATGGACAGAATGATGCATTGCAACTATATTCCAATGGTAAATCGGGTATCATTCATTTTGTTATTTTTAACCGGTGGGGAGAAAAAGTTTTTGAAAGTAGTGGCCTTGCAAATACCTGGGACGGAATATATAAGGGGAGGCCAATGGATAGTGCGGTGTTTTCTTATTTGTTAAAAATAACCTGTGATACAGACGAAATTATTAAAACAGGTAATATTAGCCTGATTAGATAAGTAACATCGTTTAAATTATTAATACACTTTTCTCTATGAAAAAACTTCTACTTTTTTTTTCGCATATTATTATCATCACCTTAAATGGTTCTGCGCAGCCTTCTTTATTGGGAATGACAAGTGAGGGTGGAGATGGTTTTGGAACTATTTTTAAAACTGATAGTAGTGGTAATAATCTACAGGTGCTTTCTACGTTTTCTCCTAACATGCCGGGAGAAAATCCGATTTATGCACAGTTATGTGAAGCAACCAATGGAAAATTATATGGTATGACCCGTGTTGGCGGTTCCAATGGTGCAGGAGTGATCTTTGAATACAATATTTTTTCAAATAGCTATACTAAGAAAAGCGAATTTGGCGGGGCAAATGGAGAAAATCCAAGTGGTTCTTTGATGAAAGCATCTAACGGCAAATTGTATGGTATTACTTATAGTGGAGGGGCAAACAAATGTGGCGTTATTTTTGAATATGATTATTCTGCAAATCTCTATATAAAGAAAATTGATCTTGACAGCGTGAACGGAAAAACGCCATACGGCTCCTTAATGGAGGCAGGAAATGGTAAATTATATGGCATGACAAGTTATGGAGGGACAAACAACTCAGGGGTGATCTTCGAATACAATTATACGACCAACACGTATACAAAAAAAATTGATCTGAGCAGTGCAAATGGAGAGAACCCCTTTGGGGCTTTAATAGAGGCTTCCAATAATAAGTTGTATGGTGTAACAAGTTATGGCGGGGCCAATAATTCGGGAGTTATCTTCGAATACGATTATGCAACCAACACCTTTACAAAAAAAATTGATTTGAGCTATTCAAACGGTGAAAGTCCATACGGTTCTTTAATGCAGGCTTCCAACGGAAAATTATATGGTTTGACTTATGCTGGCGGAACGGATGGAGCCGGTGCACTTTTTGAATATGACTATATAGGTAACGCATATAGTAAAAAAGTAGATTTTATTTCAAATAGTACAGATGGTAGATATCCTATGGGCTCATTAATAGAGGTCTCCGTTGGAAAATTATATGGTATGGCATCTGGTAATAATCCAAACAATGCCGGAGTAATTTTTGAATATGATTTTTCCAATAACATCTACACAAAAAAAATTGATCTGAGCAGTGCAAGCGGAAAAAATCCAGATGGAACTTTAATGCTGGCCAGTAATGGGAAACTTTATGGAGTGACTGTTTCTGGCGGAGCAAATGACGTGGGAGTACTTTTTGAATACGATAAAGGGACAAACGTATACACAAAAAAAATTGACCTTGGCAGCATAAGTGGAAGTCATCCACATGGTTCTTTAATGCAGGCGCCTAAAGGAAAATTATATGGAACGACCTACCGTGGGGGAGCAAATGGCGCTGGAGTAATTTTTGAATACGATTATTATACACGCAGCTATACAAAAAAAATTGATCTCAGTACTGCAAATGGCTCAGGTCCTACCGGTAATTTGATTCTTGTTTCCAACGGAAAATTATATGGAATGACTCGGTTTGGAGGTTTAAATGCCGGAGGAGTAATTTTTGAATATGATTATAAAACAAACACTTATCTTAAAAAGATTGATTTAAGTAATGCGCTCGGAAAAGGGCCAACAGGTTCCTTTTTTCATGCCCCTAATGGAAAATTATATGGAATGACGTGCAATGGCGGGGCATATGCTCTTGGTGTAATTTTTGAGTATGATTATTCTACTAATACGTACATTAAAAAGATTGACCTGAGCGCTGCAAGCGGAAGTATTCCAATGGGGCATTTAGTTTCCGCTCCTAATGGAAAACTATACGGGGTGACTCGTTATGGCGGAGCAAATGGCCTGGGTGTAATTTTTGAGTATGATTATTCGTCCAATACCTACACAAAAAAAATTGATCTTATTAGTTTAAGCGGTGGGAATCCGGGAGGCTCTTTAATGTTGGCTTCTAATGGAAAATTTTATGGCACTACCAGTACCGGAGGGGTGAACAATTCCGGAACCATCTTTGAGTACGATTATACTACAAACACCTACACCAAAAAATTTGATTTCAGTAACATAAATGGAAACAATCCTATTTGCCCGTTGTTACAAGCTTCATCGAACGGAAAATTATATGGAATGACAAGTTTTAGTGGAGCAGATTATGTTGGATCGGGTGTCCTTTTTGAATATGACTATACGACGAGCACCTTTGCAAAAAAGCTTGATTTTAACGGTACAAATGGACGGGTTCCTCTTTTCACTCATCTTATTGAAGTATTTCCTCCAACTATTGTTACTTCGCAGTCATCCGATGTATCTATTTGTGTTAACAAGGATACGATGTTTACTATTGATGCAAATGGAGTTAACCTGATTTATCAATGGCAGGTTAACTCGGGATCGGGATTTACAAATTTGTCAAATAATATTGTGTATAGCGGTGTAACAACAAATACTTTGGTTGTTGCGAATACGGTGATAGGAATGAATGGATATCAGTATCGGTGTGCAGTATCAGGAAGCTATCCTTATCCGGATACTTCAACTAGTGTGGTTTTAACAGTAAATCCTTTATCCGTTGTTAACCAAGCAGTTTCAATTTGTTCGGGAGATAGTATTTTATTGGGAGGAAGTTATCAGTTGACGGCCGGTGTATATTATGATACACTCAGTGTGGCTAATAATTGTAACCATGTAGATATTACTACACTCACGATTAATTCCCTGCCCTCTGTTTCTCTTTTACTTAACCCTGATACAGTTTGCGTAAGTACAGGAAGTTATTCTCTGTCCGGTGGTTTACCTAGTGGTGGCTCTTATTCTGGCAGCGGTGTAAGTGGGGGAAATTTTAGTCCGGCTTTGGCCGGAGTGGGAATGCATACTATTGATTACTCTTATACAGATGGAAATTTTTGTACCACAACAAATTCTTCCCAAATAGTTGTAGATGTATGTTCTGGTATCAAATCAATTTTAGATTACGGCCACATAATTATTTACCCCAATCCAGGAAATGGAGTATTTATTATTGAAAATAGTTTTACTGAAGGAATGATCACAGTTTTGGATGTATTGGGCAATAGTATTTATTCTGCACAAATAAATCAGTCTGGAAAAACTGATAAAATACAAGTTGATCTGAGTAAACAAACTAAAGGAATGTACTTTCTTAATATGCAAAACGGAGAGAAAATCATTGTGAAGAAAATTGTTATTCAATAAGTATTCTAAAGAGAGATATTTCCTGCCGGTTTTTCGGAGATTTTTTATACGTTTTCGATATTCTTATTAATTTAATAAAGGATAGAGTTCTCTCATTCAGACACGTAATTGGCTGATAAAATACGTTTAATTGTACACCATATATGCTATATTTTTGAATATACTAAAATGAAAAAAATATGTTGTTCACTTATCCTTTACTTATCACTGAGCATTTGTAATGCTCAATTTCTCGATACAATAGGTAACACCTATGTCAATACTGTAATTGTAGTTGATTCGGTAAAGTGTTACAACCCCTGGGATCTATTTTGGGGGCCAGATTCGACACTATGGTTTACTGATGGGGCTGAACTAAAAAGATATAATCCCGCATCTCAAAAAGTGGATACGCTGCTATTTGTTAACAGCGGGTATATGCTGAGTCTCACTGTGCATCCAGATTTTAATGATACGCCTCATGTTTTTATTTTGATAGATACCGCATTGCATTATGCGGGCGGACATCTTGTAAATTTATTTCGGTATACCTATTCTTTTCACACAAAGACACTTTCGCAGCCGCTGAAAATATTTGATTATATACATGATCGTGGTCCGGGTGAACATGTGGGTGGGAGAATAATAATGGGGCAGGACAGAAAGTTATATGTAAGTACGCCTGAGTTTAGACCTGAGACAGATACAATAGGTGAGAAGCGCGGCAAAATACTAAGGATAAATTTGGATGGTTCTGTTCCGAGCGATAATTATACAAGTGATTATACATTTTCTTATGGCCATCGTAATCCGCAAGGATTATTACAATTGCCCAATGGTTTAATATATGCTTCAGAGCATGGAGAATATAAACGTGACGAGTTAAACCTGATCAAAAAAGGAAAGTATTATGGCTGGCCCTGCTGGGATGGCGATAATGCTGTCACCACTAACTCATTGTGTGCCTTGGCGCAATATCAAACGTATGAGCATGCAAAAAACATTTCATACAATCCTCCTTCCGGGATAGACTATTATAATTTTAATTATATACCGGAATTTTCAAATACGATATTGGAAGCGTGTTTATCCAGGGGAGGATTAAAGGCTTATAAACTTAATGCAACGGGGGATTCTGTAATTTCCACAGCTAATTATTTGATTTATAATAATGATTCAACAAAGCTTAAGTACGGCAGGCTCCGTGATGTGTGTGTAGCACCCAATGGAGATGTTTATTTTATAGCTTTTGACAGGAAGACAAATATATTTTTAAACTCTGATGCAGATATTAGAGTGATGCGCAATCCCCTCTTAAATAGCATTTCAAATGATGTTGAAGGGGTGAGAATGCAAATTATTCCTAATCCTGCTAATGATAATATCCGGGTTATATTAAATGAAACTATTGAACAGGGATCCGTTTTACTAAAGAATATTTACGGTGAAACAATTTTTGAAAAACATTTTGAGAATAACCATGAGGTTAGCATCAATGCTGGAGATTTTACTAACGGTTTTTATTTTTTAACACTCAACGACAATAAGGGCAATGCAATAAAATCACAAAAGGTGATTGTCGTACATTGAGTTATTTCAACTCATATTTTTTCTTGTACGTTTCGTAAAGTTCCTTCTGCTCATTGTTCAAGTCAATTGTTTTACCTTGTATATAAGCGCGTTCTACATTATTGGTTCTCATATCCAATGCGTCGCCTGTTGAAACAAACAATGTAGCTTGTTTGCCAATAGCTAAAGTGCCAACCACATTGTCTATACCTAAAATTTTTGCGGCATTAGAAGTAACTGATGCCAGGGCTTCTTCTTTAGTTAAACCATAGGTGGCTGTCGTACCTGCATAGAAGGGTAAATTACGGGTCGTAATATTTTCCATATCTCCCTCGTTGTTTAAACAAAAAAGCACGCCCGCTTTTTGTAACAGGGTTGGAAGCTTGTAGGGAAGATCAACATCATCATCGTTTCTGTCGGGCAATGCATGTATGCGTTCTACAATAACTGAAATATTATTTTGTTTTAAAAAATCTGTCACCATCCAGGAATCTTTTCCACCAACCAAAACAATTTTTTTAATTCCACTTTCCTTACAAATGCTGATGCTTTCTGTGATCTCTTTTACGAAATTGCTATGAATAAAAAGAGTTTGAGCTCCATTGAATAATCCCTTCATGCTTTCGAAGCGTATATTTTTTTCCGTTTTCTCTGTCGCTTCATTGTACGCTTTAGAATCGGCTATGAATTTTTTTATTGCATTAATGTTGTTGTCGTAATCTTTGTTTTTTTCTATTGGCCCTGGTTCTGCCCACCATCCGCTGCGTTTAAAAACTGAGGGCCAATTCAAATGCACTCCGTCATCTTTTTTATTTACAGCATCTTCCCAGTTCCAACCATCGAGTTCTAGAATACTGGAGGTGCCGGAGAAAATACCATCACGAGGCGTGACCTGTGCGATTAAAACTCCGTTGGTACGTACTGTAGGAATAATTTTAGAATCTGTGTCGTATGCGATGAGCGATCGTACATGCGGGTTGTATGCTCCAACTTCTGATACATCACGTGTTGCGCGAACTGCACCGACTTCAACAAGTCCAAGAGAAACATTTGGTGCAATGAAGCCCGGATAAACCTGTTTGCCGGTAATGTCAATGGTTTCATCAAAGGCACTTTTATCTACTTCAGCCATTGTACTAACAACGGTTATTTTTCCATCTTTAAAACCAATGGCAGATTTTTCAATAACCTTTCCATCACCGATGTGTGCAGTGCCGCCAATAAGAAGAATGCTTTTGACTTGTTTTTTTGCGGGAACTGGTCTTTGTGCATTTATTGAAAATGGTACTAGTAAAAATATACTTAAAGCGGTAAATAATTTTTTTGTCATTTTTATTCTTTTAATATTGTCTTTAAACTTTGAACTTTAAACTCGGAACTTATTCGAACTCTCCATCCCCAAGCGTTTCACAGTGATATAATTTTTTCTTTTTGCCTTTAGCTTGCTGGGTTTTCTCTCCGCCATCTTTTTCGGCGATCATTTTTTGTATCAGCCTTGCTCTTTCAGTTTTGATTTCCTCTCTTAATTGTAAGTCGTTTTCAATATCATAATAAATAATCCCATCCACCAATGTTTTCTCTGGTTTAGCATAAATGGAAAGAGGATTATCAGACCAAAGAACCATGTCGGCGTCTTTACCAACTTTTATACTTCCAACCTTATTGTCGATGTGTAAAAGTTTAGCGGGATTAAGTGTTACCAATTTCCATGCTTCTTCTTCCGTAAGTCCGCCATACTTTACAGTTTTAGCTGCTTCCTGGTTTAATCTTCTTCCCATTTCAGCATCATCGGAGTTAATGGCAGTTACCACTCCCATGTTGTTTAATATTGTCGCGTTGTATGGGATCGCTTCTTTAACCTCCATTTTATAAGCCCACCAGTCGGAGAACGTAGATCCGCCAACTCCATGCGCTTTCATTTTATCAGCAACTTTATATCCTTCCAAAATGTGAGTGAAAGTATTTACCCGGAAACCCATAGAGTCTCCCACATGCATGAGCATATTTATTTCAGATTGAACATATGAGTGGCAAGTGATAAAACGTTTTTTATTTAAAATCTCTACCAATGCATCCATTTCAATATCTCTTCTGGGTGGACCAGTAAGTAATTTTATTTTGCCTTCGGCGCTATTATAATTATTGATAGCTTTTTCATATTCTTTAGCGCGAGTAAAATAGTCATAATAAACCTGTTCCACTCCCATTCGTGTTTGTGGAAAACGAACCACATTCTGATCGCCCCAGTTGGATTGTTTTACGTTTTCGCCCAATGCAAATTTTATGAATCCATCCGCATTCTGAAACTTCATTTCTTCAGGCGTTTTTCCCCATCGTAATTTAATTATCGCGGATTGTCCCCCGATCGCATTTGCTGATCCATGTAATAATTGTGCTGTAGTTACACCACCTGCTAATTGCCTGTATATATTTACATCGTCACAATTTACTACGTCACCAATTCTCACTTCTGAACTGGACGATTGTGTGCCTTCATTAACTCCTCTGCTAATTGCTATATGCGAATGTTCATCAATAATACCGGAGGTAAGGTGTTTCCCTGTTCCATCGATTACTTTTGCAAAAGCACCTTTGGTGGGTTCAATATTATCTGCGATACGAACAATTTTCCCTTCGGTGATGTAAACGTCTTTGTTTTTTAAAATTCCGTCGGCTTCGTTCGTCCATACCGTTACGTTTTTAATTATCACCGCATCCCAGCGTGTTTTAAATTTTTCTACCACGTTTTTATCTTCTATCGGGCGGCCATAAGCGGTAAAAGGATAAATGATTTCCCCGAGCTCAGTTGAGTTTTTTTGTGCCGTGTCTTTTTTCTCTTCTGGTTTAAATGCCGACTGATAAGTTGCCGACCAGCTAACCCAATCTCCATTTGCTAATTGACCTTTACCGGAAAAATTCATGCTTGGTGATTCGCTGATGGATCCACTGAGCCTTATCATTCCATCTCCTTCTTTAAAATTTAATGAGATCAATGTATTCGCGAAGGTCAAATTGACTGTTGTTTTTCCTGTGTCACCGCCTGTAACAGTTGCTTTAGGTTTTTCTAGCTCACCGCTAATGTTGAGTTTATACTTTGCTTCATTGCCAATTTTGAGATCATAATTTCCGCGAATATCAAATTGATCTTTGTTGGCAAGAATATATGGCAACCCTTGTACCCAGTTTTCGTAAATGGTATTTTTTTCATCAAAAATATTTCCTGAACAAATAATAAAATTAGCAATGGCTCCTTTTTTAATAGTACCAACTTTGTCTTTCATCCCCATCATTTCCGCGGGAGTAGATGTAAGAGCTTTAAGGGCTTGTTTTTCTGAAAGGCCAAATTTTATTGCTTTGCGGAGGTTTTTGTAAAAATCTTTTTTTTCTTTAAGATCGGCTGTTGTAAGCGAAAAGGGAATAAAATTTTTCTCGAAGTAAGATGGATTTGCTGGCGCCAATTCCCAGTGTTTCATTTCATCGAGATTAATGATCAACGCGGCGTAAGAATCCTCAACATCAAATGCCAATGGAAAATTAAGCGGTAAAATAAATTTAGCATTTGTAGTTTTTATATTATCAATACGTTGGTATTCATCACCGGCTCCTTTGATGATGTATTGTACTTTAAATTCATCACCAATTTTATCGGCACGTAGTGCTGTGAGCTTATCATCTGCTTCAAAAATTTGCGGTAAACCTTGCTGGCTGTTCCAAGCCTCGAGAGAAATATTAAATTCTTTTTTGTTTGCATTGGCGGCATACCATTGTGCATCAAGATAAGTTTGTCTTAAAAGTGCGATGCTACCCATTTGTGATGAAGGATAGTCCTGCGTGGATGTTCCTTTATTAAAAGAATAAAGTGCGGCTGCTTTGTCTTTTAATACTGTACTATTTTCCTGTTCGCTTGCAAGTGTTACAAATACCGCCGTACCACGTGCTATTCCATCCCTTTGAGAAGTAAGGACTGCGCCAAATCCCAATCCTCTTAATTCTTCTGCGCTTTTATTGTCTGCCGTAAAATGTTTGCATGCATCAACATCGGTACGTATTGCCTGGTTCCATCCATAAGCGCCTTTAACATTACTTTCCATTTGAGGATACATGCCAGGCTTAGGAGCTTTTACCTCTGGCATGCCGTAGTTGGAATACAGATCTATAAATGATGGATAAATAGTTTTGCCTTTTAAATTTTGAACCACCGTTCCATTCGGAATTTTAACCGCTGTACCAACTTCTTTTATTATTCCATCCTGGATGAGAAGAGTAGCGTTGTTTATCACCGTTTCATGATCAATATAAATTGTTGCATTGACGAATGCATAGTAGTTGTGATTTTTATTAGTAGTTCCATTCACCTGGAAAGTTTCCTGAGAATATCCGTTTACGAATAGGAAAAGGAGAGCAATACGAACACAAAATTTCATGAAACAGGTATTTATAAATGAGGGGCTAAATTACCAAAATTTCCCATATTACCCTTTCCGTTCATCCTATTTTACTACCTTTGACACCTACTCAAATCAGGCAAAATGGACAAAACCATATTCTACACACATTTAATATCCGTAAACCTGTTTTTGCTGTTGTATCTTATTAAAACCATACTGTTAGTAGCCAACAAAACAGAAGCTCTTCAGAAAATGACCAAGGCGACAAAAGTGCCTGAAATGATCATTAGTTTTTTGTTTTTACTTACGGGTATTTATATGGTTACCCAAGTTCCCGAGATAAAACCTTTGTTGATCATTAAAATTGTTGTTGTGTTGGCGTCTATACCAGTTGCAGTAATAGGATTTAAAAAGCAGAAAAAGGCTTTGGCCATTTTATCATTGTTAATGATCATTGCCGCGTACGGCATGGCTGAGATGTCAAAAAAATCTTCAACATCAGTGCCTGTAACTGAAACTGCAAGTGGAAAAGATATTTATGAAAGCAAATGTGGAAGCTGTCACGGAAGTGATGGTAAGCAAGGAGCAATGGGAGCAACTGATCTTAGTTTATCACAATTGGACAACACAACTATTATGACTGTGATTGCTGAAGGAAAAGGAGCAATGGCGCCATTTAATGGAACGCTTACAGATGTTCAGATAAAAATGGTTGCGGATTACGTTGAAACACTAAAAAAATAAATTGACAAAATTACACGATACCGCGAAGAAACAGGAGACCGCTATTTTAGTTGGGCTGATCCACCGTGAGCAGGAAGAGGCGCAGGTGATGGAGTACCTGGATGAATTGGCTTTTTTAACTGAGACGGCAGGCGTAAAACCTGTGCGGCGTTTTACCCAACGATTAGAGAATCCTGATAAGGCAACTTATATTGGTTCCGGGAAAACGCAGCAAATAAAAAAATATGTTGATGAAAATAACATTGACATGGTTATTTTCGATGATGAACTTTCTCCATCACAAATGAGGAATTTGCAAGAGGAGATTGGAAAAAAAATCCTTGATCGTACAAATCTCATTCTTGATATTTTTGCTTCACGTGCAAAAACCGCTCACGCGAAAACACAAGTGGAGTTAGCATATTATAATTATATGCTGCCACGTTTAACTGGTATGTGGACTCACTTGGAGCGTCAGCGTGGTGGAACAGGAACGCGTGGTGGGTCAGGGGAGAAGGAGATAGAAACAGACAGGCGTAATATTCGAAAAAAAATTACAGCGCTTAAAGAACAACTTTCGAATATCGACAGACAAATGGCAACGCAGCGTAAGAACAGGGGAGAGATGATACGTGTTGCGCTGGTAGGTTATACCAATGTTGGAAAATCTACCATAATGAATTTGCTGAGCAAGTCGGATGTGTTTGCAGAAAATAAATTGTTTGCAACATTAGATACAACAGTGAGAAAAGTAGTAGTTGGCAACCTCCCGTTTTTATTATCGGATACTGTGGGTTTTATTCGCAAACTTCCAACTCATTTAGTTGAATCATTTAAATCAACATTGGACGAGGTGCGCGAAGCGGATATATTAATACATGTTGTAGATATTTCTCACCCTCATTTCGAGGACCAGATAAATGTAGTTTCACAAACGCTTACCGATATTGGCGCTTTTGATAAGCCAACCATTATGGTTTTTAATAAAGTAGATGCGTATACATTTATTGAGAAAGAAGCGGACGACCTTACTCCTTCTACAAAAGAAAATATAAGTCTTGCTGATTTAAAAAAGAGTTGGATGAGCCGCCTCAATGATCCCTGTATTTTTATTTCTGCAGTTAAAAAAGAAAATATGGAGGAGTTCAGAGATATGCTTTATAAAATCATCAAGGACCTTCACATAAAAAGGTATCCACACAAGCTATTATATTAGTTTAATCCTTCGGCAAGCTCGGGAAAAGTTCAACGTTTTCAATTGTGTTCGCGTCGTTCCTTTTCCACGAACGGGCAGTACAAATTAGTTTTACTGATCGTGTCAATAAGGTTGTTGACTTAATCCCAATAACAGTAATATCCAAACAGATGCTCCAATTACTATAAGTGCAATTTGTCGTCCGTTAAACGACTCTTGTTCTAAGACCATTAGTTCGGGAGAATTTTGCCTTGCATAATTGAGTGCTTTAAAAGGTGGAATAAGAAATAAAAAACTGAAAAATGAAATAAGCCAAACTGGGTTGGGAATCTGGGCAAATAAATTTGAGACAAGAAAGCCTAAGAATAATCCAACAGGGGGGTAAGCCTCCTTATACCCTTTTTGCTGTGCGAATTTAAGTATGCGGTCAAACAAAGAGATGATGAAAAATATTGCAAATAATGCACGCATGGCAGGCATAACATCAAGTTGATCTTTCTGTTGAAAGAAGCGCCACGATTTATAAAACCACCAGATTGGGTAAAGTCCAAGTGTTATGATGCAAAGAAAAATAAATTTATTTACACTGATAATTGACTGTTCCTCAACATCACTATTTTTTTCTGTCTCATCACACTCAAGTGTCTCAATTTGATTTTCCATTTTATAGAATTAGGAATAAATATAGTAATATGATTTATATCATTATCAAAGGTTTCATTTGATATGGTGAGGCAAAGGATCATTTCGTGCCTACAGGACTCTATTGCTAGACGGAGTGGTTTTTACCACTATTATGCTCCCAACGGAGATTCAAACGGTGTTGTGTTTTGTTATTTTTGTTTGGATTAAGATTAAACTTGACAAATATTGAGCTTGTTCCGTAGGAACAAAATATCGGTAAAAAAGAATAAAGAAGAAAATAGAGTCCCGTAGGGACGAAATCAAATTTATACTGAGTGTTATATTTGCAATGATGTTTAATCCCGTGCCTAAGGCACTCAATAACTCGTATTGATTTAGTTTTACCGATATTACGCTCCTACTGGAGCTTCAAAGGAAGTTGCGTTTTATTGTTTATTGTTTTTGATTAAGATTAAATTTGACAATTATTGAGTTTGTTCCGTGGGAACAAAATATCGGTAATAGAGAATAAAAAGAAAGCTGAGTCCCTTAGGGACGAAATAAAATTCAAATGGCTAATACTTATACGCAAATTCATATACATGCTGTTTTCGCGGTTCAGAATCGAGAGTGTATTATAAAAAAAGAGTGGAAGGATGAACTGTATAAATATATTTCAGGAATTGTTAAAAACAACAATCATAAATTGCTTGCTATTAATGGTATGCAAGACCATATACATATTTTAGTTGGGATGCGTCCTGCTCAATCGTTGTCTGACCTTATGCAGGACATAAAGGGAGGGTCATCGAAATGGATAAATGATAAAAGATTTGTAAGAGGGAAATTTTCATGGCAGGAGGGTTATGGTGCTTTTGCTTATAATAAATCAACGTTGCCTGTTGTAATTTCCTATATAGAAAAGCAAGAAGAGCACCACGGTAAAAAATCGTTTAGGGAAGAGTATAAAGAATTGTTAAAGGAGTTCGAGGTCGAATACGATGAGCATTATATCTTTAAAGATATTTAATCTCGTGCCTTCGGCACTCAATCACAGAGAGTGGTTGTTTTTTTACCAATATTATGCTCCTAACGGAGCTAAAGTCGGTGATCGTTTTAAAGGTATTTAATATACTCTTTTCCCAACTTGTTAATTTTAAATCTAAGTATTATAGTTATAATTAAGCAAAAGATTAAGAG
>CAZQIC010000036.1:0-10013 GCA_964593555.1 uncultured Bacteroidia bacterium
TGAGATGCGAGTATTAAGATTACCAAAAATTATTTTTTCTCATTTAAAAAATGTAAATTTATATTGCCTGCTCTTAAACAAATTACATGAAATATAAACTGTTTTTCTTATTCTTTGTTGCAATTATTAGCACTTATGGTTACTCACAGCCACCAAAAAATATGATATCCCGAAACCGGCTTCCGCAACTGGTAAAAGAATCATTTGATGCAAAATACCCGGACGCAATGCGAGCTAGTTGGAAGAATGAGAATCCTAATGAATTTGAAGTTGAATTAGTATTGGAAAATGTCACCAACTGGATAACATACAACGAATTCGGAGTAGTTTTATTTACTAAAAAAGCACTTAAAGAAGAAGAATTACCCGAACTCGTGAAACAAACTTTGCAGGGAGCATTCAAAGATTTCAAAGTTTCTTCCAGAAAAAAAGTGGAACACACCACAAAAGGTGAGTCTTACGAAATGGCGATAAACCGTCAGATTGAAAAATATATTGTGTCGATCGACCCCAACGGAAATATCTTAAGCAAAACGGCTGTGTTAGAATAAATTTCGTACGCTCAATTCTATCATTTGTGATAATTAATAATTACGTACCTTAGCAAGACATTATTTTTTTAAAAAACTTTTCATGCAATACAATACAAGTCTGCCCAGAATGATTATACCAGAGTACGGCAGAAACATTCAAAAAATGATAGACTTTGCCGTGGGTGTGAAGGACCGTGATGAAAGAAACAAAGTTGCCAAATCCATTATTGATGTGATGGGTCAGCTCAACCCTCATTTGCGCGACGTAACGGATTTTAAACATAAATTGTGGGATCACCTTTTTATTATCTCTGATTTTAAATTGGATGTTGATTCTCCGTATCCAAAACCTACACCAGAAACTTTTATTTCAAAACCTGATACAGTAAAATATCCGAGCAAGGATATGCGCTATGGTCATTACGGAAATACTGTTGAACGACTTATCGTTAAAGCGATTGAGTACAAAGAAGGTGATGAGAAAAAAGCGCTTGTTCAATCAATTGCAAATTTAATGAAGCGCTCTTACTTAACATGGAACAGAGATTCAGTTACTGATGATGTGATCATAAAACAACTTGACGAACTTTCTAAAGGAAAATTAAAACTGGATGCCGATTTCAGGTTCAACACTGTTGATATTCCTGTAAGAAACAATAACAGCAGCAGTAGCGGAGGCGGATTTAAAAAGAAAAACCACCGCAACGATGGCAAGCAGCGTAATGGCGGAGGGAAACATCATCACCGCAGAAACCACAAAAACTAAAACAAAACACGACTCAGGCTTATGGGCTCTTTTGAAATAACAGGAGGCAAACGTTTAAAAGGAGAAATAACACCACAAGGAGCAAAAAATGAAGCACTGCAAATTTTATGTGCAGTACTCCTCACCCCCGAAAAAGTTGTAATTGGAAATATCCCCGACATCGTTGATGTAAATAAACTCATTGACCTACTGAGAGATCTTGGAGTTAAAATTGAAAAAACCGGGCACGAAGAATATACTTTCCAGGCCAACGATGTTAATGTAGATTTTTTCAACTCACCAGATTTTAAGAAAAAAGGTTCCGGATTAAGGGGCTCTATTATGATCGTTGGCCCGCTATTGACACGATTTGGAAAAGGATATATTCCTAAACCAGGCGGTGATAAAATAGGACGCAGAAGACTGGACACACACTTTATTGGTTTCGAAAACTTAGGAGCAAAATTCACTTACGATGCCGATAACGAATTTTATAAAGTAGAAGCGAAAAAACTAAAGGGCGCATACATGCTGCTTGATGAAGCTTCTGTAACAGGTACTGCAAACATTGTTATGGCTGCAACACTTGCCGAAGGCACAACTACAATTTACAATGCGGCCTGCGAACCATATGTACAGCAGCTTTGCAAAATGCTGAATAGCATGGGAGCAAAAATAAAAGGCATTGGCTCCAATATGTTAATCGTTGAAGGTGTTGAGTCATTAAAAGGCTGTTCACACAGAATGCTTCCGGACATGATCGAGGTAGGAAGTTTTATTGGCCTTGCAGCGATGACACAATCGGAAATCACAATTAAAAATGTCGCATACAACGAGCTTGGAATTATACCAAATGTTTTTCAGCGTTTGGGAATTAAAATGGAGAAAAGAGGCGATGATATTTATGTTCCTTCGCAAGAAAATTATGAGATAGATACTTATATAGACGGATCAATACTTACTATTGCAGATGCTATTTGGCCCGGCTTTACACCCGATCTTATCAGCGTTATTCTTGTTGTTGCCACGCAGGCAAAAGGCAGTGTTTTAATTCATCAGAAAATGTTCGAGAGCCGTCTGTTCTTTGTAGATAAACTGATCGATATGGGCGCACAAATTATTCTTTGCGACCCACATAGAGCAAATGTAATTGGCCTCAACAGGGACCATTCCTTAAAAGGCATAAGCATGACATCACCTGACATACGTGCGGGTGTAGCACTTCTTATAGCTGCACTATCAGCCAAAGGAAAGAGCACTATTCACAATATAGAGCAAATAGACAGGGGTTACCAGCACATTGACACCCGTTTAAACAATATTGGCGCGGAAATTGTAAGAAAATAATTAAATAAATACTACATGAAAAAATCGAATATATTACTCATCATAGCTGCTGTAAGTATCCTTGGAGTTGGCTTTGTAAACAAAACTAACCTTCAAAGCGGAAACGTTGTTGGAACCAATATTGGCAACAAGGCTCCTGAAATAGTTCAAAAAAATCCGGAGGATAAGATTCTGAAATTATCTTCATATAAGGGAAATATTGTTCTTATAGATTTTTGGGCTTCATGGTGCGGGCCTTGCCGCAAGGAAAACCCTAATGTTGTAGCTACTTACAACAAATACAAAACAGCTAAGTTCAAAAATGCAAAAGGAGGTTTCGTAATTTATAACGTTTCACTTGATCAGGACAAAGCTAAATGGATGGCCGCTATAAAAGCAGATGGACTAGCATGGGACACTCATGTAAGCGATCTTAAAGGATGGCAGTCAGAAGCAGGTGGACAATACGGCGTTAATTCTATTCCAATGAATTTTTTGTTGGATGCAAATGGTGTTATCATTGCTAAAAACCTTAGAGGTGAAGACCTTGATAAAGAATTAGAAAAACTTGTCGCCACGAAGAAAAAGTAACCTTACTCTTTCATAGCCTGTCCTTTAACAAAAAAGGGCTATTTTTTCATACTATTATTTCTCGTATGCCATTTTGACTTTATTATCTTTGCTGGCAGATTATTTGCTATAGCAAAGACTATAAAAGATGCAACGTGAAATTTAATTTTTTCAATACAATGGGGGAAAAAGATAAAAAATCAGCACTCGATGATGCAGCTGATGATAAGGAAATAAATAAAGTAGGTATGGAAAATGATCAAATACAAAACGAAGAGAATTCCGAAGCTGTTGCGGAAGAAAACATTTCTGCAGAACAAAAAACGGCTAATGAGTTAAACGAAAAAATAAATGAGCTTAACGACAAGTACTTAAGATTGTATAGTGAGTTCGATAACTACAGAAAAAGAACAAGCAAAGAAAGAATTGAATTATTTAAAACTGCCGGAGAAGAAACATTAAAAAGCTTATTGCCTGTTTTAGACGATTTTGAAAGAGCTATTAAATTCAATGATACCACAACTGATATTAAACTTGTAAATGAGGGGGTGAATCTTATTTACAATAAATTCAACAATACCTTAAGTCAAAAAGGGATTACTCCAATGGAATCTGTTGGAAAAGTTTTTAATGTTGATGAGCATGAAGCCATCACAAATATCCCCGCACCATCCGAAGACTTAAAAGGAAAAGTGGTGGAAGAAGTGGAGAAAGGATATTTACTTAATGGAAAAGTGATCCGTTTCGCAAAAGTTATTGTTGGAAATTAGTTATTGTTTGTCGGTTGTTTGTTTTTGATTAGAGTGTAAATAAAAAAATATGTCGAAAAGAGATTTTTACGAAATACTTGGGGTAAGCAAGGGGGCCAGTGAGGATGAGATTAAAAAAGCTTACCGCAAACTTGCTATTAAATATCACCCTGATAAAAACCCTGACAACAAAGAGGCGGAAGAAAAATTTAAAGAAGCTGCAGAGGCATATGAGATACTGAGTAATGCTGAGAAGCGTCAACGCTATGATCAATATGGTCACGCTGCCACGGGCGCAGGCGGAGGCGGTTATGGAGGCGGATTCAGTGGCGGTGGCATGAACATGGAAGACATTTTCAGTCAGTTCGGAGATGTTTTCGGCGATGCATTTGGTGGTGGCGGAGGTTTTGGAGGCGGAGGACAACGCGGACGCGGAGGAAGAAGAGTTGTAAAAGGGAGCAACCTAAGAATAAAAGTTAAACTTACCCTTGAAGAAATTGCGAAAGGTGTTGAGAAAAAAATAAAAGTAAATAAATATATAAATTGCAATACTTGTCACGGCAGTGGTGCAAAGGGAAGTAGCGGAACTGCATCATGCTCTACCTGCAGAGGATCAGGATATGTAAACAGGGTAACCAATACCATATTGGGACAAATGCAAACCACTACCACCTGCCCTACATGTAACGGAGAAGGACAGATCGTAAAAGACAAATGCGGTTCTTGTCATGGTGATGGAATTGTGCGTGGTGAAGAAGTGATCACGATTAATTTACCCGCAGGTGTTTATGAAGGCATGCAGCTTTCCGTTGGAGGAAAAGGAAATGCAGCACCAAGAGGAGGAATAAATGGAGACCTGATTGTTGTGATCGAAGAAGTAGAACATGAACATTTAAACAGAGATGGTATAAATTTATTTTACGAACATTATATCAACTTTGCTGAAGCAGCATTGGGCATTTCTATTGAAGTACCAACACTGGATGGTAAAGCCAAAATAAAAATTGATCCCGGCACACAAAGCGGAAAAGTACTTCGCCTGAAAGGCAAGGGAATACCAGACGTTAATGGATATGGCAGAGGCGACTTACTCGTAAACATCAGTGTTTGGACTCCACAGACCCTAAGCTCCGAAGAGAAAAAAATATTAGAATCGCTTCGTGAGTCAAAAAATTTTCAGCCTCAACCTTCAAAAAAGGATAAAAGCATTTTCGAAAAAATGCGAGAATATTTTGAATAACCTACAGTAGAATATAATTTTCAGCAATAAAATTTTCTGATGCACATACTTACAGCAAATAACATTGTAAAAAAATACGCTCACCATACTGCACTAAACGATGTTAGCATCGAAGTTCCCAAACAAAGCATATTTGGCTTACTCGGCCCTAACGGTGCCGGAAAAACATCCTTGATACGCATCATCAACCAGATCACAGGTCCTGATGCAGGCGAATTATTTTTTGAAGGCCAGAAGTTAAATCCAAACCACACCGCACAAATCGGCTACCTTCCTGAAGAGAGAGGTTTATATAAAAAAATGGCAGTTGGAGAGCAGGCCATGTACCTGGCACAACTCAAAGGATTAAAAAAGAAAGAAGCAAAAATATTATTGACAGAATGGTTTAAAAAATTCGACATTCTTAACTGGTGGGATAAAAAAGTTGAAGAACTTTCAAAGGGTATGCAGCAAAAAGTACAATTCATTGTAACTGTGTTGCACAAACCCAAGCTTGTTATTTTAGATGAGCCCTTCAGTGGCTTCGACCCTATCAATGCCAACCTCATTAAAGAAGAAATTTTAAAACTTCGTGAGGAAGGAACAACTGTAATTTTCTCCACACACAACATGAGTTCTGTGGAAGAATTATGTGATCACATTGCACTGATAAATAAATCGAAAAAAATATTGGATGGCTCTGTAAAAGAGATACAAAAAAACTACCGCAACAACAGCTATGAAATTTCTTATGCAGGCAGCGCCGTTGCATTTGCAAATGCCTTATGGACGGGAGCGACTATTATTGAACAATCTAAAGAAGATGAGCTGCATAAAGTAAAAATAGAAATCCGGAAGGACGTAAAACTGAACAATATTTTACAAGCAGTTTTACCTGTAATAGAAATACATTCGGTTAATGAAATTATCCCAAGCATGAATGAGATTTTCATCAGGAAAGTGAACGAAGGCTCCGAAATACCTGTTAATAATAATTTTACAGAATAAAACCTCTCCCTACCATCTCCAAAGGAGAGGGAGAAGTGTCAAAAAGAATTAAATACAATGAACAAAATACTTTTAATCATAAAAAGAGAATACCTGTCGAGGGTAAAAAAGAAATCGTTCATTATTATGACCCTGCTTGGGCCTTTGTTAATAGGAGGCAGCGCTATTGTCCCGCTCTGGCTTTCCGGGGTTGCACAAGGTGTTCGCGAAGTAGTTGTGGTTGACCAAACACATCAGTTTGTAAACCAGCTTAGAAATACTTCTACCATCAGGTTCAATTATACATTCGCTGATGCCAACCTGGATTCAGTAAGAAGTATTTATAAAGACAATAAAGCCGCCTCCATTTTATTTATTCCTTCTAATATACTTACCTCAAATTCCGTAGTAATGCATTCCTCTGAACAACCGGGACTAAATTTGCTCAGCTATGTTTCCAGCGAACTCTCATCTATACTGGAAAGATCTAAACTAATTGGAGAAAAAATTGATCCGGAAATAGTTGATCGTGTTAAAACCATAGTTGATGTTAAAAACAATGTTGGTGAAAAAGAAACAAACGATAGCCTTAATGTTGCAGTGGGTCTTATATGTGGCTTGCTCATTTATATGTTCATCTTCATATACTCTGCCCAGGTAATGAGAGGGGTTATTGAAGAAAAAACGAGCAGGATAGTTGAAGTAATCATCTCTTCAGTCAAGCCATTCCAATTGATGATGGGAAAAATAATCGGCGTTGCCATGGTGGGCCTTACCCAATTTATCCTTTGGGTTGTACTCACGTTAGTTTTATCCAGTGCTGGTTTAAGCGTCTTCGCAAATTCACAACAAATTAACCCGGAAAAAATAGAACAACAATATAGCGAGAACAGTAGTGGGACTGAAGCAAAAAAGACAAAAAAACTTCAGCTGAATGAAGCAGGAAAAAAAATAATGGAGAACATCAGTCGAATCAACTGGACGTTAATACTTGGATCCTTTTTATTTTATTTTCTGGGCGGTTATTTATTGTACAGTGCTTTATTCGCAGCCATTGGAGCAGCGGTAGATAGCGAAGCAGACACACAGCAATTCATGCTACCGGTTACGATACCTTTAATTTTATCTTTTACCATGTATAGCACCATTATACAGGATCCTAATGGACCTGTGGCCTTTTGGTTTTCTATGATACCATTAACATCTCCGGTCACCATGATGATGCGTATTCCGTTTGGCATACAAGCATGGGAGCTGGCACTTTCAATGGCTCTCCTTGTACTTGGCTTTTTTGGAACAACATGGCTCGCTGGTAAAATTTACCGTACCGGCATTTTAATGTACGGCAAAAAAATTTCCTATAAGGAGCTTTGGAAATGGTTGTTTTATAAGGGGTAAAGAGTTATGAGTTCAGGGTTCTGTGTTTCGAGTTTTCGCATTACTAACTTGCACAACGCCTAATAAATAACTCAAAACCCGAAACTCAAAAACTCAAAACCTATTAGTATCTTTAAGTAACTATTAAACGTATATGATAGTTGCAATAATAGACTTAGGGACAAATACATTCAACCTGCTCATTACAGAAGTATTTAATGATGGAGTAACGTCTGTTGTTTTCCAAACAAAGATCCCCGTAATGCTTGGCAAGGAAAGTATTGAAGATCATATCATATCTAATGCAGCCATGCAAAGAGCCCTTGATGCTCTGAAAGTTTTTAATGATCATATAAAAAAATACAAAGCAACGAAGGTTATAGCAAAAGCTACTTCGGCAATAAGGGAGGCGAGCAACCAGGAATATTTTACAAAAAAGGTATTAAAGGAAACCGGTATCAAAATAGATGTAATCAGCGGCGAAGAAGAAGCAGAGTACATTTACCATGGGGTTTGTGGCGCTGTTGTATTAAACAACTCCAATTCGTTGATGATGGATATTGGAGGAGGCAGCACAGAATTTATTATCGCGAATAAATCCGGCATAAAATGGAAACGCAGTTTTCTTTTAGGGGCCGCAAGATTATTGGAGCGCAGCAAACCATCTGATCCTATTACCAAGGAGGAAATAAAAAAACTGGAAGATCATTTCCGCAATGAATTAAAACCAATGTATCCGGCATTAAGTGAATTTCCTGTTGCTGAACTTATTGGTGTAGCCGGCGTTTTTGAATCACTTGCTGAAATCATTGGACACCGACATTATTTTCCCGAATTGATAAAAGGAAAAACAGAATACACCTTTAGCCTCGATGAATTTGAGGAAGTTTATCAGCTTATTATTAAATCAACACATCAACAACGCACCCAGATAAAAGGGCTTATCGCTATGCGGGTGGACATGATTGTTGTATCCACTATCTTTATTCACCTTATTTTAAAAGAGTTTAACATAAATAAATTACGCATGTCTGCATACTCCCTTAAAGAAGGAGTATTAAGAGAGTTAATTCACGGTAAAAATTAAAATATAAACTAATCATATATGTCCAGAGTACTTGTAATAGATGATGAAAAAATCATCCGCAAAACACTAAAAGAAATTCTTGAGTACGAGAATTTTAAAGTGGATGAAGCAGAAGATGGAAAAGCGGGGATAGAACTTTTCAAAAAAGAAAAGTACGACATTGTTCTATGTGATATAAAAATGCCAAAGGTAGATGGCATGGAAGTACTCGAAACCATTATAGCTACAGGGACAGACATTCCGGTTGTAATGATATCCGGCCACGGAAATATAGAGACCGCAGTTGAGGCTGTTAAAAAAGGGGCGTTTGATTTTATAGAAAAACCAATTGACCTTAATCGTTTGTTGGTGACGTTTCGTAATGCATTAGACAAATCTATACTTGTTAAAGAGACCAAAGTTTTAAAGAAAAAAGTAAACAAAACTGTTGACATGATAGGCGAATCAAAAGCCATTATGCAAATAAAAGAAATGATAGACCGTGTTGCTGAAACCGATGCCCGTGTTTTAGTTACAGGAGGAAATGGAACTGGAAAAGAATTAGTGGCACGGTGGATACACGAAAAAAGCAACCGTGCTGCAGGCCCGCTCATTGAAGTAAACTGTGCTGCGATACCAAGTGAACTTATTGAGAGTGAATTATTCGGTCATGAAAAAGGAGCATTTACATCTGCAGTTGCTCAACGCAAAGGAAAATTTGAATTGGCAGAAGGCGGTACATTATTTTTAGATGAGATCGGAGACATGAGTGCATCTGCGCAGGCCAAGGTTTTGCGGGCATTGCAGGAAAATAAGATAACACGGGTTGGAGGCGATAAAGAAATAAAAGTAAATGTGCGTGTGGTTGCAGCAACAAATAAAAATTTACAGGACGAAATTCAAAAAGGAAATTTCAGGGAGGATCTTTATCACCGCTTAAGTGTAATCCTAATTCATGTTCCGTCACTTAACGACCGCAAGGAAGACATTCCGATTCTTGCAGATCATTTTTTGAATTTGCTTTGTGTAGAGCATGGTATGACGGGAAAAACATTCTCTAAAGAAGCAATTAAAGAACTTCAGAAAATAAACTGGACAGGAAATATCCGAGAATTCAGAAATGTGGTGGAGAGATTAATTATACTTTGTGAAAAAACGATAACCGATAAGGATGTGTTACTTTATGCCGGAAAAAAAAATTGATTTACCATCACCTGCATACCCATATTTTATAGAGCTGCCATTTTTTACCAATATATCTTAGTTCAATATTGATATGTCCGGTTGCTTCACCATGGCCTCCTAAAATATATTTTTCTTTTTCATAAACCGGGCCCTTTTGAGAGTCGAAATATAATTTTCGATAATTGATCGTTGAATGGACAATCTTCATGTTTTCAAAGATCGTCTCGGTAAAAAAATCTCCGTGCTTTATCATCTT
>CAZQIC010000036.1:10023-35555 GCA_964593555.1 uncultured Bacteroidia bacterium
TCTTCAAACCCGAAAAATCATTTTTCTCAATACAAACGCTGATACTATTTACAACTTTTGACAATCCAAGCGTATCAGTACTTTGCGCAAACGAATAACCAGTACAAAACAACATAAAAACACAACAAACGAATGTCTTCATTATCAAAGTGTAGAATTTAACAATTTGCCGGAAGCAAGTAATTTATGCAGTGCATTTTCATAAACAACTTGTTTCATGAGATCAACATGACCCATATGATGACAGTCGGAACCTAAAAATGAGATCATATTTTTCTCGATCATCATTTCAGCAATTTTTTTTGTCTGTGGAGAATAATGTCCCGAGAGAGAATTGATATTTAGTTGAAGTAAAACTCCCTTATCAAAAAACTCTTCATATTTCTCGAAATGATCATGCCAGAAATTATAACGCTCCGGATGAGCCAGTACAGGCTTATAACCAGCTGTAAGCATATTAAAAATAGTATGATAAAGATTATCGGGAGGATTTACAAAAGACAATTCGAAGAGCACATAATTTTTTCCAAAAGTGAGCAAAGACTTATCCTTTATTTTTTTTTCTACTTCAAAATCTAAATAATATTCCGCTGCGGCATCTATCTCCAATGGTATTTGCTGCTTTTTCAACTCTTCCCTAACCTTCTCTAATCCGCTTAAAATTATTTCAGATGTATTGCGATAGTAATCACTCATTACGTGAGGTGTGGTGATCACCTTTTTATATCCCATTTCGGAAAATGAACGAAGCATACCAATTGAGTCCTCCATGTCCTTTGCTCCATCATCAATTCCCGGAATAAAATGAGAATGTATATCACAGCCCAACCTTGAAAGTTCGGCAGCTACTTCAGATCGAGTAGATTTTTTTGAGAACAAACCTGAAAAAATACCCATTTGAACAGCAATTAAATTTGGATTAAATACCAAAACGCGGCCTGAACCATTCAAGTGTTTGGGTCAAGCCCTCTTCTACTTTTATCTTGGGATCATATCCAAGCATTTTAGCGGCTTTTGAAATATCTGCCAGTGAATCTCTCACATCGCCCTTACGTTCTTCACGATGCACCGGATCAATACTTGCCCCGGTTAGTTTTTTGAGAATACTGATCAGTTTATTAATTGACACCCTTTCATTCACTGCCACATTAAATACATTTCCTATTGCATTTTTATCGGTGCAAAAGGCAGCGCGAATATTAGCTTCCACAGCATTTTCTACAAAAGTAAAATCACGTGTTTGCTCTCCATCACCGTTAACTATAGGCGGCTCATTTTTTATCAGCGCTTCCATAAAAAGTGGAATGGCAGCAGCATACTCTCCTTTTGGATTTTGATGAGGACCAAAAACATTAAAATATCTTAATCCAATAATCTCCATGTTATATGTCGATACAAAAATATTTGCATATAATTCATTCGTTAATTTTGAAACTGCATAAGGTGAAAGCGGCTTACCAATACTCTCTTCTTTTTTTGGCATTGCCTTACTATCGCCATAAACTGAAGATGAACTCGCATACACAATCCTCTTCACTTTTGCATCACGTGCCGCAACCAATACATTTAAAAAGCCGCTAACATTTACATCATTGGTAGCAATAGGTTTATCAATTGACCTAGGAACGGAACCTAACGCAGCCTCGTGGAAAACATAATCAACTCCATTGCATGCTCTGACGCAATCATTAAGATTACAAATATTTCCATTGATAAATAAAAAATCAGGATGGCTTTTATATTCCAGGATATTTTCTTGAAAACCAGTTGCCAGGTTATCTAATACAATAACTTTCCCGGCCTTATATTTTAAAAGATATTTTACAATATTAGAACCGATAAAACCTGCGCCACCTGTTATCAAAAAAGTCTTTCCTGATATATCGCCCGTATGAAAAGGAGTGTTATACATTATCTCTGCGCGTATTGTTCTTTATAATATTTTTGATAATTACCGGAAGTAACATTGTTCAACCATTCTTCATTCGCTAAAAACCACTCAACAGTTTTTTCCAAACCCTGCTCAAAAGTAACACTTGGTTTCCAGCCAAATTCCTTTTGCAATTTTGAAGAGTCAATCGCATACCGCAGGTCATGTCCTGCACGGTCCTTAACAAAGGTGATCAATTGAGCCGACTCACCTTTCGCTCTTCCCAATTTTTTGTCCATGATCTCGCACAACAATTTTATTAAGTCGATATTTTTCCATTCGTTATTTCCTCCAATGTTATAAGTATCGCCATGTAACCCTTTATGAAAAACAACATCAATTGCATGTGCATGATCTTCAACAAAAAGCCAATCACGTATATTTTCACCCTTGCCATAAACCGGCACAGGTTTTTTGTTTTTTATATTATTAATCGCAAGAGGAATTAATTTCTCAGGAAAATGGTGAGAGCCATAATTATTAGAACAGTTAGAAATAACAATGGGTAACTTATACGTATCATGATAAGCTCTTACAAAATGATCGGAACTCGCTTTTGATGCTGAATACGGGCTGTGAGGATCGTAAGAAGTTTTCTCAGTAAACAATCCGCTTTCTCCCAATGTACCGTATACCTCATCTGTGGAAACGTGGTAGAATAAGTTGGCGGATATCGGTTGTCGGATATCGGTTGAAAGCCAAATATTTTTAGCTGCATTTAGAAGATTTACTGTGCCTACAACATTGGTCATTACAAACTCTGTTGGGTTGCTGATAGATCTATCCACATGCGACTCCGCAGCGAGGTGTACCACAGCATCGAACTTATACTCATTAAAAAGTTCGCTTATGAATGCTGCATCCACAATATCTCCTTTTACAAAGGAATAATTTTTTTTACCCTCAACATCTTTAAGATTGGCCAGGTTGCCTGCATAAGTAAGCTTATCCAGATTAACAATTTTGTAATCAGGATAATGATTTACAAATCTTCTGACAACGTGCGAGCCAATAAATCCTGCTCCACCGGTTATAAGTAAAGTCCGTTGCATTATAAACTCCAATATGTAATGTCCTTAATTTTATTTCTTACAATTCCTTTTATATCAACTAGGATACCTTTTTTCGTAAGAATAGTTTTAAAATATTTTTCATCAAGCCTTAAATACTCTCTATGATTAACCGCAAGTACAACACCATCATATCCTTTACCTATTTTATTCAAACCAAAGCCATACTCATGCTCAAATTCTTTGGAGTCTGCATGCGGATCTACAATATCAACTTTAACACCATATGAGCGAAGTTCCTTTATAATATCAACGACTTTAGAGTTTCTTATGTCACTCACATCTTCTTTAAATGTTGCACCCATCACCAATACTTTCGACTTGGAAATGTTCGTCCCACTTGCGATAATTTTTTTCACTAAGTTCTTCGCCACATAAAATCCCATTGAGTCATTTACATATCTTCCGGAGTTGATGATCTTAGCATGATACCCCAACTCTTCCGCTTTATAAGTAAGGTAATAAGGGTCAACACCTATACAATGCCCACCAACAAGCCCGGGAAAGAATTTAAGAAAGTTCCATTTAGTACCAGCCGCTTCCAATACATCATACGTATTAATTCCAATACGACTGAATATTATGCTGAGCTCATTCATCAATGCGATATTCACATCACGCTGTGTATTCTCAATGATCTTTGCAGCTTCGGCAACTTTAATAGAAGCAGCTTTATGTGTACCAGGCTCAACAATTATTTCGTATGTTTTTGAAATATTCTCGAGACTTTCCGCATCACATCCCGAAACCACTTTTAATATTTTTGTAATGGTGTGCTCTTTATCACCGGGATTAATACGCTCTGGAGAATAACCAACTTTAAAATCTTTTTTAAATTTTAATCCCGATTCTTTTTCAAGAATTGGAATGCAATCTTCTTCTGTACAACCGGGATAAACTGTGGATTCATAAACAACATAATCTCCTTTTTTTAACACTTTACCTACAGAGGCAGAAGCGCCTAACAATGGCTTAAGATCGGGCAAATTATGCTCATCTATTGGAGTTGGAACTGCTACAATAAAAAACCGTGCTTCTTTCAAATCATTAAGAGAAGAAGTAAACGTAATATCACAACCTTTAAAATCTTGTTTAGACAATTCATTACTGGGATCAACACCCTTTTTCATCATCCCTACTCTTTTGTCGTTAATATCAAAACCTATAACGGATATTTTACGCGCAAAAGCAAGAGCGATGGGTAAACCAACATATCCGAGTCCTATTATAGCCAGCTTTGCTTCTTTGTTTAATAACTGCTTATACATTTATGATTTTCTATTAGGTTTACGATGAGAATAAATTCGTTCGATAATATCCACCACTTTCATTCCTTCCAAAGCATTGGTCGTAATGGTAGTTTGTCCTCTTAACGTTGCAATAACGTTTTCAATTATATAATGGTGATTATTGGCTGACCCTTTATAAGCTCCATAATCATTTGCAGGATTTGTTGGAGCAAGCTCTGGCATTGTATAATCTTTTATATGACAATATTCCACCTTGTCCATATACTGTCCGCCAACCTTCACACTTCCTTTACTTCCTATTATTGTTAAACTGCTTTCTAAATTTTTATCCCAAACAGCAGTTGAATAATTGATACTTCCCATACCTCCATTTACAAAACGAAAATTTACATATCCGCTGTCTTCAAAGTCTGTTAAGTTTTCATGATTAAAATCGCTGAACTTAGCTTGTATATCAGCTATATCTCCAAACAGCCAATACATTATATCAATAAAATGGGAAAACTGTGTGAACAACGTTCCACCATCAAGGTCCTGATCGCCTTTCCACCCATCTTTTTTGTAATAACGATCATCGCGGTTCCAATAACAATTGAGTTGAACCATATACACATCCCCGATAATTTGCTTCTCCACTATTTCTTTTAACCAAACCGAAGGAGGCGAATACCTGTTTTGCATTACACAAAAAACCTGCTTGTGCTTTTGCAATGATTTGTATAAAAGTGTTTCACATTCATTTTTGTGCAGTGCCATTGGTTTTTCGCAAACCACATGTTTATCGGCATCGATACATGCAATAGCATGTTGCGCATGCAATCCATTGGGCGTGCAAATAGAAACAACCTCAATATCCGGATGTGCTTTTAGCAATTCTTCGTGCGAAGAATAAAAATTTTCTTTCAGATCCGTTAAGCCCAATTTATCCCTAGGTAATGTATCACACACAGCGATCAATTCGCATTCCGGATTACGACGCACCATCTCGGCATGACGTTTACCAATGTGACCCTGACCAATAACTCCAAATTTAATTTTAGAACTCACAAATTATATTTTTGATACTATCCCGTTATTCAATTTGTATTTTATTTTACTTTCCGGACATTCAGCAAGACCACTTTTGTCAAAATTAAGTTTATGTCCGTACTCACTCATCCATCCTGTTTGTTTTGCAGGATTACCAATTACTAATGCATACGCAGGGACATCTTTTGTAACCACAGCACCTGCTCCAATAAAAGCAAACTCTCCAATATCATGGCCACAAACTATAGTTGCATTAGCACCAATAGTAGCTCCATTTCCTACATGCGTTTTTGCATATTCATTTTTTCTATTGACAGCGCTTCGCGGATTAATAACGTTTGTAAAAACCATCGATGGTCCTAAAAAAACATCATCACCACAAGTAACACCGGTATATATTGAAACATTGTTTTGCACCTTCACATTTTTCCCCAACACAACACCCGGTGAAACCACTACATTCTGTCCGATATTACAATTATCACCTAGATTACAATCAGGCATTATATGAGAAAAATGCCAGATCTTGACTCCTTTGCCAAGCGTACAGCCTTCGTCAATAATTGCGCTGGGGTGAGAGAAATAGTCTTTTTCCATAATTTAAGGCCTACAAAAATAGGAAATATAATCGCTTACATGAGTGATTCTTTGATAGAAAAATCTACGTTTTTAAGCCCAATTTCAAGCTCTTTGGCATTTGGCCAGCCAAAGCCGATCCGCATGTATCTTTTATCCATTTCGAACCAATGTCCTGGCCCAACAAAGGTCTTGTAGTTATTATTCAATATCGAATAGAATTTTTGAATATCAACATTGATTTCTTTATTGATCCTCGGAAAACAAACTACCCCACCTTTAGGTTCCACCCACTCTAAATATTCATTTCCACTTATCCAGTTTTTAACAAGTAAAAAGTTACTTTCGACGTGTTCTTGTATCGGTTTAAAATATTCCTCTTTTTTTAACATGAATTGATAGGCGATCTCTTCATCAACAACTGAATTGCAAATATAGATCTGCTCTTTGGCAGCAAGAAACAACTCCTGTAGTTTTTTATTCTTTGTGATAACCCAACCTATACGTATTCCCGGCAAACCGTAAGCTTTAGAAAGAGATGAAACAGAGATAGCCTTATCCGATAAGCTTGCAGCGAGAGGAAGTTTTTCTTCCCTGGTAAGATCGCGATAGGTTTCATCAACCAACAAATAACAATTGTTTTTTTCGGCCAATGAAATAAGTTTGTTCAATATTTGCAAGCTAATAATTGTACCGGTAGGATTATGAGGCGCGGTAATGCTTATAAGACGCGTATTACTCTTGACAAGTGATGAAACGTGATCAACATCCAACTCAAATTTATTTTCGAAAGCAAGATCAACATAGCTAATTTCACAACCTATTGCCCGTGGCGTTTCAATATTGGTGGCGTAATTAGGGCGCACAACAATAAGATGGTCATCCTTTGTCAATAATGAAGTTGCTATTATAAAAAGTCCCGCTGCCGCGCCGACAGTCAACAGAACATCATCTTCAGCAATTACATTATCATAATGTTTTGCAATAAGCTGCCTTAGCTCAGGCTTTCCTGAATGGTGGCCATAACAGACGACTAACTCGTTTAGGTCAAGTTGAGTATTCTTTAACCTGAAATCGGTTACTGAACTTTCGGCAAGGTTGTACTTAACATTTTGGTAGCCCAATTGTTCCGGGGACTCCACCTCAATGGGCATCCTTCGGTACAGCATTTAATTCCTATCTTTTAGCTTTGGATATCGAACGAAGAAAAGTTTTTAGCTTCTCCCTCGTTAAAATAGATTTCACTCACCCTCGATTTAGCGGGTCCAATGCGACACCATCTAATCATTTTGTTAAGCTGTTCATCTTCTCCTTCGAGTTCGAGATAGACATTGCCATCAGATTCATTTTTAATAAACCCTTTTACTCCAAGCCTATCGGCTTCTTGTTTAGCAGAATTTCTGTAATTAACTCCCTGAACTTTTCCGCAAACGGTAACTCTTGTGTGCTTCATGTATATAAATAATTATTGTCTAATGCCACATGAAATATACCATATCTATTAACTAATACCAATAGGTATATGGCTATTTCAATTATTTAAATTTATTTGTTCACCAATATACTCGATTTTTTTATTTCTCTCTGTAAATTTTTCATTTATATATTAAGCAAATTGCCTGTGCTCCTTTTTAAACAATTCGTCGTTGGATAAACTTTTAAAATATTCATAAGTAATTTTCAACCCTTCGCTTCGGCTCACCTTTGGTTCCCATCCTAAAATTGCTTTCGCTTTAGTGATATCCGGCTTACGCTGCTTTGGATCATCCTTAGGTAATGGCAAAGAAATTAATTTTTGTTTTGCTCCGGTTAATTTTAAGATCTCTTCTCCAAATTCTTTAATGGTAATTTCGGAAGGATTTCCAATATTGACAGGTTCTGCATGATCACTTAATAAAAGTCTGTATATACCCTCTACAAGGTCATCAACATAACAAAACGAACGCGTTTGTGAGCCATCGCCAAACATAGTAAGATCTTCACCTCGAATTGCCTGGCCAATAAAGGCCGGCAACACTCTTCCATCATTTAAACGCATACGAGGCCCATAGGTATTAAATATCCTCACAATCCTGGTCTCCACACCGTGATAAGTATGGTAGGCCATGGTGATGGCTTCCATAAAACGTTTAGCCTCATCATACACTCCGCGCGGACCAACGGGATTTACATTTCCCCAATATTCTTCCGTCTGTGGATGGACCAAAGGATCGCCATATACTTCTGAAGTAGATGCGACCAAAATTCTTGCCTTTTTTACCTTCGCCAAACCAAGCAGATTATGAGTACCTAATGAACTTACTTTAAGCGTTTGAATTGGAATTTTCAAATAATCTATAGGACTTGCGGGAGATGCAAAATGCAGAATATATTTTAACTGCCCGGGTACAAAAACAAATTTTGATACATCATGATGATAAAACTCAAAATGTTCATGTTTAAATAAATGTTGAATATTTTTAAGGTCGCCTGTGATCAGGTTATCCATTCCGATAACATGATATCCTTCTGCGATAAATCTGTCACACAAGTGCGACCCAAGGAAACCGGCAGCCCCGGTAATTAAAACACTTTGTTTTTCAGCCATCTTTTAACCTAATAATCCAGAACACAAAAATACAAAAAAATGAGATGACATTTAAAGTGATTTTTTAGTTATTCTATTTACATTTGTAAGACCATTATGCATTTAGCCGAAGATTTTCAACAACTTTTTACCGTAGCATCACTTATCAGCATGCTAACTCTAACACTCCTGGAAATAGTGTTAGGTATAGACAATATTATTTTTATATCTATTGTTGCGGGCAAACTACCGAAAAAAGAGCAGCCCAAAGCCAGGGCAATTGGATTATCGCTTGCATTAATCATGAGAGTTATTTTATTGTTTAGTATATCGTGGATCGTTGGATTGAAAGACCCCCTATTGACTATTTTTGGATTTGAGGCAACAGGAAGAGATATTATTTTATTTTGTGGAGGGATTTTCTTATTGGTTAAAACAACTTCTGAAATTCACACAAAAATAGAAGGCATGGGGGAAAGCGAAATTAAGGTAAAAAAGATATCGCTGAAGGCCATTATCCTACAAATAGTTTTTATTGATATAATTTTTTCTTTTGACTCCATACTTACGGCAGTTGGCCTTGTTACCAACCTTCTCATAATGATCCTGGCTGTTGTTTTCGCTATGATTATCATGCTTATTTTTTCGGGCAGGGTGAGTGATATCATTGAAAAACACCCAAGCATTAAAATGCTCGCACTTGCTTTTTTATTAATGATAGGAATGCTATTGATATTAGATGCCTGCCATGTACATGTACCTAAGGAATTTGTTTATTTTTCAATGGCCTTCTCTCTCTTAGTAGAATTCCTTAACATAAGAATGTTCCGAAAAAAAGGCGGGCGATAATTTCGTATACTGTACTTTCATAGCACCTCAACATTTCATATTTTATTTTTATTATGATATTACCAGAGTCATTCTATACCCGAAGTAATGTTGTGAGGATAGCAAAAGAGTTATTGGGAAAGGTATTGATAACGAAATTTGATGGCACCTACACTTCGGGTATGATCGTGGAAACAGAAGCGTATGCCGGACCCACAGATAAAGCATCTCACGCGTATAATAACCGACGCACAAACCGTACCGAAGTAATGTATGCGGATGGCGGAACAGCTTACGTTTATTTATGCTATGGAATTCATCACTTATTTAATGTGGTGACAAACATAAAAGACATTCCTCATGCTGTACTAGTGCGTGCTACAGAACCACTTGAGGGTATTGACTTAATGCTCCTTCGCCGTAAAAAAACAAAATTACTTCCATCACTTACAGCCGGGCCTGGTGCCATGAGTATGGCTATGGGTATAAAAACAAAACATACAGGATATTCATTACAAGGCCCTGTAATAAATATCGAAGACAGCGGTATAAAAATTAACAGCAAAAATATAGTAACAGCAACAAGAGTTGGAGTAAGTTATGCTAAGGAAGATGCACTACTGCCTTATCGCTTCTATATTAAAGACAACCCCTTTGTGAGTAAAGGCAGAGGACTTTGAAAAATTACAAACTTTGAAAGGCGGTAGAGAAAAATAAGATGCCTGTCCCAAAATCTGTTCCCACAACAACTTATACGAGTACCATTATAGGAGACTGACAATACAGAATTTAGCAGTTGGAAAAATCATGGTTTAAAAGTATCTTAGTTTATCAAATTCGAAATTTAATGCAACCTCATTTAATTGCACGCTTTGTTATGTGTTTGCTTTTGTTCACAGGAGCCTGGGTTTATTTTACCCATAACACTACGGCAAAAGCATTTGTAATTTATCAGTCTCAGAAGGATACAGTGCCAGACAAAATTCGCACTCTAATCCAGATACACTTACTTGACACCTTGAATGAAAAATTTAATTTCGGAATGGTCACCCGTGCTTATAGGCCCATATGGACATACAAACTGAGTTCAAGACCAGATAATAAACAGGCTTTTTATTTATTCGTTTTAAGGTATGATAAGGGCACAGCTATAAATGAGGAACATAAATTCAGAGTATATGAAAGCGAGGGAAAAATAACAGTCGAAGATTCAAAGAATAAATATATTCCTGTAAAAGAGTGGATCAAAAAGTATCGATAACGAAACCGAAAAAAAAACAATTTTAGTACTCGAAATTTCCTACAGTAGATTTAATAGAAAGTTTTCTAGCTTCCGATGCCTCTACCCTTCCAATTATTTTTGCATCAACATTAAATTGTTTTGATATTTCTATAATATCATTGGCAATTTCTTTTGGCACATACAATTCCATGCGGTGCCCCATATTGAACACCTTATACATTTCCTCCCAGGATGTATTGCTTTGCTCCTGAATCAATTTAAACAAAGGCGGTATATCAAACAAATTGTCTTTGATTATATGAAGCTGATCCACAAAATGAAGCACTTTGGTTTGCCCGCCACCACTACAATGCACCATGCCATGAATAGTTGCGCGATATTTTTCCAGTATTTTTTTTATGATTGGCGCGTAAGTTCTTGTCGGAGACAATACCAATTTTCCGGCTGCAACCTCTTCACCCGAATCAACTTTAACTTTATCCCTCATTTTTATTTTACCGGAATACACGAGTTCCCCGGGCACCAATGCATCAAAACTTTCGGGATATTTTTTTGCCAAAGATTTTTCGAATACATCGTGCCTTGCGGAAGTAAGTCCATTGCTGCCCATACCTCCGTTGTATTCATCCTCATAAGTTGCTTTTCCAAAAGAAGCGAGGCCAAC
Source organism: uncultured Bacteroidia bacterium (assembly GCA_964593555.1). GTDB lineage: Bacteria > Bacteroidota > Bacteroidia > JAFLBG01 > JAFLBG01 > CAZQIC01. Next base: position 21,180 of record CAZQIC010000036.1, read on the forward strand.
AATGACATCCCCGGCCTGGATGTTTGCATTATCAACAACTTCATCTCTTCTCATTCTGCAGACCACAGTGCTATCAACAATGATCGTTCTCACCAAGTCACCAACATCAGCAGTTTCCCCTCCGGTAGAATGTATTCCTACACCATACTCTCTTAATTTTTTCAACACATCTTCCGTTCCACTTATTAAAGTAGAAATTACCTCACCCGGAATAAGATTTTTGTTTCTGCCAATGGTAGAAGAAAGCAAAATATTATCTAATGCTCCTACGCAAAGAAGATCATCGGTATTCATCACTATTGCATCCTGCGCAATTCCCTTCCATACAGAAATATCGCCTGTTTCCTTCCAGTATATATATGCCAGGGAAGACTTAGTACCAGCTCCATCAGCGTGCATAACAATGCAATGCTCCTTACTATTCGTTAAAAAGTCAGGGACAATTTTACAAAATGCTTTAGGGAATAACCCCTTATCAATATCCTTAATTGCGTTATGCACATCCTCTTTAGATGCAGAAACACCGCGCTGATTGTATTTAAGATCACTCATAGATACTTTTAAAATTCAACGTCCCGATGAGAACAAACTCACCGGGACGTCAATTGATTAATTCATATTTTATTTTGGTTGTTCAGGAGCTTTTGGTTGCTCAGGTGTCCCTTCAGGAGTACCACTCTCATCTTCTTCTTCATAACCTCCCTCTTGACCAAACACTTTAGGCTTAACAATTGGCGCTGGTTTTGGAGCATTTGGATCAACATAATCCCAGCTCGTAACTCTAAACACAGTACGTCTATTTTTTTGGTGTAACCCTTCAAATATCTCTTTATTTCCTTTTGAAGTTTTTGCAATATAATCTTCTGTCAAGAAAACTGCTTCACCAATTTTAAGAGGTCTTGTTTCTCCAAATCCTTTAGCACCCAGTCTTTCCAATGGAATACCTTTTTCCTGTGAAAGATAATCAACGCAGGATTTAGCACGCGCATCAGATAACTTCATGTTCATTGCATCGCTACCCCTGGCATCCGTATGGGCAGCAAGCTCAATTTTAATTGTTGGGTTATCAACTAATGTTTGATACAAATAATTCAAAGAGTCTTTTGATTCTGGCCTCAAAGTTGCTTTACCTAAGTCATAAAGTACTGCCGGGAATTTGATCTCTTTTTCTGCAGGCACCAAACAAAAGTCCTGAACAAAATTTTTGCTATCCATCTCACCTACTGTAGTAATTTTTCCTTTCTCAGTACTGTTCAAATAACCATCTGCATATGTTGAAGAAACTCCTTTAGCTTCAGTAGAAACAACATAAGAAGTATTCATGTTGATGTAACGAGCTCCGGCGCCCGCATCAATATATTCGTATTTACCTTCCTTATTAGTTTTAAGCTCTACGTTTGTTCCATCAGAACCTACAAGCCTGATTACAACTCCATCCAAAGGAATATTGTATTTACAATCTGTTATCGTTCCACTCAAAGAGAAAACGATCGGAGGCAATACGAACGAATAAATATCGTCGCCGCCTTTACCGCCCTGGCGATTTGAAGCAAAGTAGCCTCTTTCTTTTTTACCTTCAAAAATAATCGCAAAGTCGTCCGACGCAGAGTTAATTGGAGCCTTTAAGTTTTCAGGCTTACCCCATTTGTTCTCTCCTTTTACTTCAGCCTTAAAAATATCAAGACCACCCATTCCTAAAAGTCCGTCAGAAGAATAATACAATGACCCATCCTCGTGTAAGAAAGGATACATTTCATTTCCGGTTGTATTCACATCAGCACCCATGTTTACAGCTTTACCAAAAGTTTTTCCTTTTTTATCGTAAACAGAATACCAAAGATCTTTTCCCCCATAACCACCTGGCATATCAGAAGCAAAAATCATAAAATCATCTTTCATGTTAAGCGTTGGGTGTCCGAAGTTAAAGCTATCAACACAGAACGGAAGTTTTATTTCTTCGGCCCATGTATTACCTCTTTTAATAGCCATGTAAAGCTGACATTTTGATTGCTGATTTTTTTGAACTCCGCAACGCGTATAATAAATATTAGTTCCTTTTCTTGAAACGAAAGAAGCACCTTCATTATCCTTTGTATTAGGAGGTTCGGCTAATGCAACCGGAGTACTCCATTTACCATTTTTATCACGCTTTGTTTCTACAATATCGCTAAAATTTTGCCCAAGACCACCGTCAACCTTACCACCAGTAAGCCCTTCACGTGTGGTTGTAAAGTATAATGTTGAATATTTTTTACTTGCATATGTAGGAGAAAAATCTGCTTCGCGTGAATTGATCATTGCCATGTTCTCAACAACATAACGTGAAGGATTGTCTTTCCATTTTTGAGCAAGCTCACATGACTTTGCACCTTCAGAGCCACGTGGATCTGCAGGAACTTCTCTCATATAACGGTTGTATTCAACAATAGCTTCATCATATTTACCCTGTGCTTTTTTTGAATCTGCAAGATAAAGTATCGCTTTAGGATCAGGATATTTTGCTTTATCAGCTTTTGAATACCATGTCTCCATTTGCTTAACATCACCAATAATTCTGTAACACTCAGCTGTCATATAAAGCATGCGTGCTTTATCCTGTTTTTTCTTTGCTTTTGCGTATCCTTTTTTATACAACTCAATTGCAGTAAAAAATTCCTTGTTTGCAAACGCCTTATCGGCATCTTTAGCGAAATTTTTCTGTGCAGTAGCATTAAATGATATGAGTAAGAAAATGACAGGTATGATTACAGCTTTGTTAAATATTTTCATATCGCTTTGTTTAGTTTTACTTATAAGGGTGCTAAAATAATTAAAAAATTTAAAGAAAAAAAAGTTAACAGGGTCTAAATATCTTGATTTTTAACAGAAAAACAATATTTTTACTCCTTTATTATCGTAAATTCCACCCTATTGTTCCTCGCCCTGCCCTCCTCCGTATCGTTTGAGGCAATAGGCATAGTACTTCCAAGGCCTTTGAAGTAGAGTTTATTGAGTACATCTTTGGAAACCAAGTATTCACACACGGCCTCTGCCCTGGCTCTTGAGATCTTTTTAGCCTTTCTCACTTTATTATCAGTATAGCCTGATATTTCTATTTCTGACTCTGGATGATCCTCAAGATAGGTTATAAACTTATCCAGCTGGGTAAGCGATTCATATGAAAATTCACTGCGGCCCGGTTCGAAAAACACATTATTAAGTAATACAGGTTGGGCTGCTTCAATTTTTTTTCCGCGTTTAAAGATTGTGTCTTCATAATATACAAGCGGCTCCTGAATTACGTTTCCAGTTGGATCAACACCCTCTTTAAGGGAAACATCATCTAAAAAATAATATGCTTCACTCTTTATAAACTCTATTTTGTATGGGTTTAGTTTAACAAATTCTTTTTTTACCTTTTCGGAATAATTACCAATAGTAATAACCTTCTCTTTCCCTTTAGCAACAAAGGTTCCGCCAATCCTTATCCATGCTCCTTTATCAGAAAGGCCTTTCTTATTATATAGTATAATAGTATTTGTTGAATCAAGCTTCTCTCCTATTTTATATGGATTTTGACCAATGAAAACACCCAATGATTTCAAACTTACATTACTCCAGTATGATAATCGCACATAAGCTTCAAACTTATACGAAACACCTGCCTTTAAAGGCTGCAGCAATTTTACATATGGAAATTCTTTGTATCCCTTTTGAAATCTTAATCCGCCATAAGCATTTCCAGTTCGTGCTCCCTTGAATCTACTTGTATCATTCTTAAAGGGCTCCTTATAATAATCAACAGAGTTAAAATTTTTCCAAGGAATGGCGTTCGTGATGAGGTTGTTGTTTTTTTTTCGGGATGTTTCAAAACTGCCGTTGGGTACAAGGTTTTGCGGAACTTTCTGCGCAATTACATACTCTTTCGAAAATGCAACAAGCATTAACGCGCAAATATATTTTACCCAAAACATTTTATTGAACACGATTTCCACAGATCCAAATTTACAAATTATCAATTCACAAAAAATTTAAAATCACCGTTCATTCGATAATACCTACGACATACGAACCCACACTGGAAATTTTCATTGGACTAATATAAATTGAAATAAAACAAACAAAACCAGGAGTTATGAAGAAAAATTTACCCGGAATTTCAGCTATATGCATACTGAGCAGTTGCTCTTACACTTCATACGAATATATAACAAACCGATCAGGGAAAGACATAGAACTAATTATAAGCCCGGCATTGCCTGATAGTATCTCGCTTATAAAAGCAAATCATTTCGAAAGACAAGGAGTTTCAGCCTCGATTGACAAAAAAACTAATGAAGGAAAATACATCATAAAAAACAAGGGGTACCTACGCCTGGGGATAGCATACGATTACATTGACCAAAGTGATCTGAAAATTGATTACTTATATGTAAACAAAGGCAATGGTGATACTTTATTTTATGAAACGGCTAAAGCGCTTGTACCCGAATTTAAGCAGGCGACTTTTTCAGCGACAAAATTTGTAAAAGAACCCAAACAAAAACCCACCTCAAAAAAGAAAAAAAAGAAAGCAGGTAGTAAAACGGGTGGCTGGGTGTATACAATTAAGAAACCCAAACTGCCGAGCAAGGTTGCAACAACTAATAAGCAACAGATGACTGCAAAAAAGTAAAATTAAAAACGAAATTCTTTTACAGTATCAACAAACAATTTTACTTTATCTTTTTGTAAGTCGGGATAAAGACCATGGCCAAGATTGGCAATGTATTTTTGCGGACCGAATTTGCGTAGCATAGTAATAGTCTCCTTTTTTATCCTTTCATTATCTGCGTATAACAAACAAGGGTCCATATTTCCCTGTAAGGTTTTTTCATTACCTATCAAGGCACGTGATTCCGCAATATCCATTGTCCAATCGAGGCCAATGGTATCACAAGAAAGTTTTCCCATTTGTCTGCGAGCGAAATGCGCATCTTTTGCAAACACGGTGAACGGAACCTCGGTTATTGCATCACAAATTTTTGAAATATATTTTAAAGAGAATTCATTATATAATTCGGCTGATAAAATACCCGCCCATGAATCGAAGAGCTGCAACATATCCACACCAGCTGCTATTTGTGCTTTTAAATAATTGATGGTGCTTGCCGTAATTTTCTCAAGAAGCTGATGTGCAAGCACCGGCTCGGTGTATAAAAACTTCTTCGCTTTGGAAAAAGTTTTTGAACCGCTGCCTTCAATCATATATGAAAGTAATGTCCATGGTGCGCCGGCAAAACCAATTAAAGGAACTCGGCCGTGCAATTCTTTTTTAGTGAGTTTAATAGCATCAATTACATAATGCAGATCCTCGCCTTGTGCAATTTTTAAATCATCAATGTCTTTTTTTGACTGAATAGTTTTTTCAAACCAGGGTCCTTTGCTTTCCACCATCTGATAAGGCAATCCCATTGCTTCGGGGATAACCAGAATATCAGAAAAAATTATTGCGGCATCAACACCTAAAATATCTACCGGTTGTATTGTTACTTCGCAGGCAAACTCAGGTGTTTCAACCAATTCTTTAAATCCACCCATCTTAGCCCGCACTTCACGATACTCAGGCAATACGCGGCCTGCCTGGCGCATGATCCAAACAGGTATTCTTTCTACCTTTTCTCCTTTTGCCGCACGCAATATTAAATCGTTTTGCAGTTTCATAAAATTTTTATTTATTCACTCTTATCGCCAACAAAATGATCTACATCATCCGAAAAAAGTACATTAAAAGTCGTTAAACTTCCATAGATACGAGTAATATATTGCTGCAAATTTACTTTTTCTTCATCAGAAAGTTTTGAATTGCTGTTTATATTTTGTTCCAGCACCCTTAACCTGTCCCTTACCATAACAATTTTGTGAAAAAAAGTTTCGATCGGAATTTCTTTTCCTTTTTGCGAAGGATTTTCAGGATGCAAAACCATTTTTCCACCTTTCCATCGCTCTCCCAACTCAATTGGTTTTTGAATATCAGAATATTCATTCAATACCCGGATAAACATTTTTTCTAATTCTTCCATATTATAGCCTGTATTAATATCTTGTTTTTCAATCTCAACAATGGCATCGGAATTTTTTCTAATCTCAAAAATTCCTGGTTTACCAAAATCTATACGGTAAAATGTTTCTTCAACGGCAATTACTTTTCCTTTGCCGTATTTTTCATGGTCAACTGTTGTTCCTACATCTATCATAACCAGCTATAAACTTTTGTCTCCTGGAATTTTTTATAAAACTTCGGCGTTTTCAGCCCAAACCGATAACCAAACGATAACGCTCCAGAATAATAAGTGCTATTGATATCAACCTTACTATAATCAAAATTACAAATATCAAATATACCCGTAAGCGTATAAAAAAAACGCTTGCCGTTGTATCCAAACCCGGCTCTTACATCAGTCGCCCAATTTAACCTTACACCCTTTTCAATTGCAGATGGGAAATAACCATACTTTGCAAATTGCAGTTCTGGATTTAATGCAACCGTAAGATTCGCAAAGAGACGTTTAAGCAAAACAATGTTGCAGGAGAATCCTCCTCCCAGGGACAATCCAGTGGTTCCTACATGGGAAAGATATCCTTGCCTGTTGTAATAAAATCTCAATGGACCCGGAATAAAAGAAGTATCGGTGAGTAATTTATTATGATATAAATTACTTACTACGATCCACGAGAAGGCAGTCTTCAACTGACGATAACTGCAAGAGAATGAAGATTTGTAAGCAAATTTTTTATGATTAAAAAAATACAAAAATTTTGCCTTTACACTTTGATTCAAAAAATTCGGTGCCTGGTAGTAAACACTAGTGGAATCAAAACCCTGTATGTAGTTTGAGGTATTGTTTTCGTAAAACCCTTTGTAGTGCCTCAAACTTGTCTCCAACAACCACCTATTGCCTCCGAATGAAAAATTAAAGCTTCTATAATCCGTCTTACCTCTCCTCGCCACATCATAGGATGGAGTGGCCCTAATACCAAATGAAATGCCAATCTTATCATATGCTAACTCAATTCCTGTAACAGTGTTAGCATCAGCCTGGTAATTAAGATCTGTTTTAAACAAGGGAGAATTGTCAAAAGCCTGAGACATCTCTATATTATATCTTCTCTCGGATCCATAAATAGAAACTATCAGCCTATCATTATATTTCCTGTAATAGGTTGTATCGTGAGTTCCGGCGAAAAGCTGTAAACAAACAACAAATAACAAACAACTAACAACAAATTTTTTAATCATTGTTTATTATTCAATGCACCAATAAAATCTCTAAAATCCTCATTAAAAATATTGCCCATTTTTATTTCCTGGATATTGCTTGAAAAATTTGCCTATCGACCTTAGGAGGATCATTCACCGGAAAATCAAATGCTATGCTATTAAGATACATAGCAATTTTTAATCTTTTCTTCCATGTATATGTTTTGTAGTTCCTCATATCATGATCCGCTTCTTCGGCGGTACTGGCTTTAAATGCGGAGCGATCGAATTTATACATAAAGCTAATTTACAAAAAGAAAGCGTCCTCTAAAGACGCTTTCAAACAAAAACAAAAAACTATGTACTATGCTTTAACATTTGCTCTGATAATATTAAGCGCCCCGCCTGCTTTGAACCATTCTATTTGTTGAGCGTTATAAGTATGATTTACTTTTATTTCATCACTGCTACCATCATTATGATTAAACATCAATGTTAAAGGCGTATTTGGAGTAAAACTAGTCAGACCAATAATATCAACTGTATCATCTTCTTTTATTTTATCGTAATCTGCTTTATTAGCAAATGTCAATCCGAGCATTCCCTGCTTCTTCAAATTTGTTTCATGGATACGCGCGAATGACTTTACCAATACCGCTCTCACACCTAAATGGCGCGGTTCCATGGCAGCGTGTTCACGTGATGATCCTTCTCCATAATTTTCGTCACCAACAACAATTGAACCAATACCTTTAGCTTTATATTGACGTTGAACAGCTGGCACACCTTCATAAGTTCCCGTAAGCTGATTTTTGACGCTGTCTGTTTTTTCGTTAAAAGCGTTCACCGCACCGATCAACATATTGTTTGAAATATTATCAAGATGCCCACGGAATTTTAACCATGGACCAGCCATTGAAATATGATCCGTAGTACATTTTCCTTTTGCTTTGATCAACAATTTTAATCCTTTCAGATCAACACCTTCCCATGCAGCGAAAGGATCCAACAATTGCAAACGAGAACTTGTTGGAGCAACCAATACCTGCACTTTGCTGCCATCAGCAGCGGGCGCTTGATAACCAGAATCCTCAACCGCAAAACCTTTTGTTGGAAGTTCATCTCCTGATGGAGGATCTAACTTTACCTGTTCTCCATTTTCATTTGTTAATGTATCCTTTAGCGGATTAAAAGTAAGATCGCCTGCAATAGCCATTGCTGTTACTATTTCGGGAGACGCTACAAACGCATAAGTATTAGGATTACCATCAGCCCGTTTTGCAAAATTTCTATTGAAAGAGTGAATGATGGTATTTTTTTCTTTTTTCTCTGCTCCCATTCTGTCCCACATACCAATACAAGGGCCGCAAGCATTTGTAAACACTTTTGCTCCAATCTGATCGAACACATCCAAAAAGCCATCGCGCTTAATGGTAAAACGAATTTGCTCTGACCCCGGATTAATCAAATATTCCGATTTTGCTTTTAATTTTTTTGATGATACTTGCTTCGCTAAACTCACTGCACGAGAAATATCTTCGTAAGATGAATTGGTGCAAGAACCCAATAAACCAACGGAAATTTTTGTCGGCCAGCCGTTAGCTAATGCCGCTTCTTTTAATTTAGAAATTGGAGTAGCAAGATCCGGAGTAAACGGACCATTCACATGCGGCTCTAATTCCGATAAATTAATTTCTATTACCTGGTCAAAATATTTATCAGGATTGGCATACACTTCAGCATCTGCAGTTAAATGTTCCTTTACATTGTTTGCCAACTCAGCCACATCTGCCCTGCCAGTAGCTTTTAAATAACGTTCCATAGAGGCGTCGTAACCAAATGTAGAAGTGGTAGCGCCAATTTCAGCGCCCATATTACAAATGGTTCCTTTTCCAGTACAACTCATGGATGTTGCTCCTTCTCCAAAATATTCAACAACTGCATCTGTACCACCTTTAACAGTTAGTATTCCCGCTACTTTTAAGATCACATCTTTCGGTGCAGTCCAGCCACTAAGTTTACCGGTCAATTTTACACCAATTAATTTTGGCATTTTTAATTCCCATGCCAAGCCTGCCATTACATCGCAGGCATCTGCCCCGCCTACACCAATCGCTATCATACCCAAGCCTCCTGCATTCACTGTATGTGAATCCGTACCAATCATCATTCCACCAGGAAAAGCATAATTCTCTAGTACCACCTGATGAATAATTCCTGCACCCGGCTTCCAAAAACCAATGCCATATTTATTTGAAACAGAACCTAAAAAATCAAACACTTCTTTGCTTTCTTTGTTTGCGAAAGCAAGATCCGTCGCGGCTCCTTCTTTAGCTGTTATCAAGTGATCACAATGAACAGTTGAAGGCACAGCCACTTTTGGACGGCCTGCCTGCATAAATTGCAACAAAGCCATTTGGGCAGTTGCATCCTGCATGGCAACCCTATCAGGCGAAAAATCTACATATGAATTTCCTCTTTTAAAATTTTCAGGCTTTTGCTCGGCATGTAAATGAGCGTAAAGAATTTTTTCAGTAAGTGTCATTGGTTTACCCAACAATTTACGAGCCGCTTCAACTTTTGCAGGTAATGCAGCGTATACTTTTTTTATCATCTCAATGTCAAATGCCATAATGAAAGAATTTTAAATGCAGTACTAAATTACAAAATAAATAGGGAATTTACCTGAAAGATCGGTTAAGTATTGATTTTCATCTCCAATTGCGCGTAATTTTAAATTTATAAATGACCATTAACAATTAACTAACTTTGCAACATCATCTAGGATAAAAAACCAATTTAATCGCCACAAATTGAGAATGAAAAAACAATTGTACATCCTCATTCTGGAAATACTTTTTACATTTTTCAGTGCTTATGGACAAAAGTGTGCCGTAAAAGATACATCCGACTGGCAGAAAGTGGAAATTAAATATATGGACCTATTAAAGGTGCTTGGAAAATACAACATCATTGGTCAAACTGATATAAATTTAGGGAGGAGAATAAAGAAATTATCAGACCTAAGCGAATCTGAAAAGGAAACGCTTAAAAAATTGGCAGCGAAAGATGGCTCGTGCAGTATTTTTATATCTAACAATAAAAAAATCAACAAAAATTCAATATACTGCTGCTCGGTTGAGCCTGGAGGAAAAATTCCAAAAGTTTGCAGCTCATGTAAATGCAAATACATTCAAATTACTACAGAGCTTGATCCAATATGCTTTAAATCTGATTCATGTTTTAAAGAATCTAATTACTTATTAACTGGAATTTCCACGGAAGGGATATCGGATAATGATTGGACTTTCTTTAACAAGAATAAAAATTTCAAAATAAATGATACTATTCTGCTGACCGAATCCTCTATTTCTGAGAAAATCAAAAATATAACGGTAATTAATGATTTAAAGCTGGCTTATATTATTGCATGGGTAGGAGACTGCAGCGACAACGGCGTTAATCTTCAATTTGGGTATGCACGTAAATGATGCTGAGGATAATAACGAACTATTTTTTCTTTGATTTTTCCAGAGATTGTTTAGTGCTCACAACATCCATGATTTGAATCTCCCCACTCTTTTCTTTGTAAAGCACTTTATAATCCCTTACAACTATTCTTCGATAATCAGGATTAATTTCATCTATCTGATACTGCTTGGAAAAATGTATCGTTTGTGGACTGCTTAACAAATCGGCTTTTACGTTTTTCGCTCCTTGCAAAGACTTTTCTTTATAATAATCAAAAACTGCTTTTACTGCGGCGTGAGTTTGTTTTGTCCAAATAATTTTTATATTCTTCATTACCAATTATCTGATTCCTGTTCCAGCTCTTCTTGTGTAAGATAGTCTCCTGACTTAATTTGCTGCTCTGCCTTATGTAACCGTTTATTATAATCACTTTTTGTCAGCGGTTTTCCATCAACAGTATAAGCCACTGCCATTTCTTTATCAAGAATTTTATTGATCTTATTTAAGAGAGATTCTTTTTGAACACTAAGTAGCTTTTGAACTACATCCAGTTTGGCCGCCTGTATACTCATGGTGATACGTTTTATATTTTATTAAAGTTAATGCTTTTTTACTTTTTTATCGAATTCCTTTGCAGATATTCTAGCTTGCACCAACTATTTATTAATCAATAACCATCAACAAATAACTAAATTTGCACTATGGCTCTTCTCATCAGGGAAAATATCAACATTTCGCTTAGCTCCATCAGGGGACAATTCCTCCGTGCCTTTTTAACCATGCTTATTATTGCTTTTGGTATTATGGCATTGGTAGGAATTCTAACTGCAATTGAAGCTGTTAAATCATCAATCAACAGCAATTTTACCAGTATGGGCGCTAATACTTTTACTATACGTAACAGGGAAATGAGCATACGTATTGGCAAACGAGGTAAACGACCAAAAAAATTCAGAAGCATTACTTACAGTGAAGCAATCGATTTCACAAAAAAATATTCTTTTCCGGCAACACCTTCGGTAAGTACTATGGCCAGCGGACAAGCGACAGTTAAATACAAATCAAAAAAAAGCAACCCAAACATACAAGTATTTGGAGGGGATGAAAATTATTTAACAACCGGTGGATACGAATTAGAGAAAGGGCGAAATTTCAGTTTGCAGGATATACAATACGGAAATAATGTTGTGCTGATCGGTAAAAATATTGCAAGCTCATTGTTTACTGTTAAAGAAGATCCTTTAGATAAGACCATAAATATTGGCTCGGGAAAATACAGGGTAATTGGATTGCTGAAAGAAAAAGGAAGCAGCATGGGTTTTGGCGGTGATAAAGTTTGCATAATACCGCTCGATAATGCACGCGTTTATTTTTCGAGACCCAATATGACTTTCACGATTAATGTACTGGTGAACAATCAGCAACTAATGGAACTGGCGATAAACGAAGCAATAGGAGTATTCAGAATAATACGGAATGTAAACCTTGCCGATGACGAAAATTTTGAAATTGTAAAAAGCGACAGCCTTGCGAATATTTTGATTGACAATATTCAGAAAGTAACTTATGGTGCAACAGCGATTGGCATAATTACTTTATTGGGAGCAGCGATTGGATTAATGAACATCATGCTTGTATCGGTAACAGAACGTACAAAAGAAATTGGGACAAGAAAAGCGATTGGCGCCTCTGCAAAAACAATACGTAACCAGTTTTTAGTTGAAGCCATTGTTATTTGTCAGTTGGGCGGATTATTAGGAATAATTTTAGGAATTCTCATTGGCAACATCATCAGTTATTTTATGAACATAGGTTTTATTGTTCCCTGGTTATGGATATTTACCGGCATTGCAATTTGTTTTGTAGTGGGACTGGTTTCAGGGCTGTATCCTGCTATAAAAGCTTCTAGGCTGGATCCTATTGAGGCGTTAAGGTTTGAATAGGAGTTGGAAGCACGAAGTTGGAAGTTGGAAGTTGGAAGTTGGAAGTTGGAAGTTGGAAGTTGGAAGTTAAGAGGTAATTTAAAAAAAATAATTATGATATCATATAATCCAAAAGAATGGTTTACGTTTATTTTTAAATTTCACAAATCCGACACGGTAAGAAAACTTCTGCCTTTGTTATTAGGCATTGGCATTTACTAAGGTCTTGTTGCTTATTTTATACTGGATCATTTTAAAATCTCCAAATCAAGTCACATCAGTAACCTAACGATAATGCATGGCATGCTTGGTTTTGTCATTTCGCTATTATTGGTATTCAGGACCAACACCGCGTATGACCGTTGGTGGGAAGGGAGAAAGTTATGGGGGTCGTTGATCAACAATAGCAGGAACCTGGCTATAAAAATTGCCGCATTTACCCATGAAGAAAAGGAAAGAGATTTTTTTAAAAAAATGATATCGGGTTTTGCGTTTGCACTAAGTAATCATTTACAAAATGAAAAAACACGCTTAGAACTATTTGAAGATAACGACATTAAAATTGATCACAGCAAACATATACCCAACCAGATCGCGAGTGTTATTATGCAAAGGGTAAATGGAATGTACCGTTCACAAAAAATTACCGGCAACCAATTGATCCTTCTTAACAATGAAATACAATCGCTGAGTGATATTTGTGGCGCATGTGAAAGAATTAAAAACACGCCCATACCTTATTCCTATAGCGCATTTATAAAAAAATTTATTTTCTTTTATGTAATGACTTTGCCATTCGGATATGCATTCAGCCTGGGTTATTATGTAATCCCGGTAGTTGTATTTATTTTCTACGTATTAGCAAGCCTCGAGTTAATTGCTGAAGAAATAGAAGATCCTTTTGGTGGAGATACAAACGATTTGCCCATGGATCGTTTATCTGCAACAATAGAAAAAAATGTTCAGGAAATTCTGATGTAAGAGCTTAGTTAAGCACGAATTTAAAAGTCATTGTAGTTCGCTGTTCAGCTACTCCCTCAGGGCTGGGATTAAACTTAGTGCTTAAAGCTGCCTGGCGCGCAATTGTCCACAGCATACTGCTAGTGGTTGTAGAATTTCGTTGTCCGGGCTCAGCAGAAATTACTTTTCCATTTACATCAACAACAATGGCAACGATTACCGTTCCCTCTTCCTGTGAATTATCAGCGATATCAGGGGGCTTCACAATTTTTCTGCCTTTAAGACGCACACCATATTTCGACCCGTACGGATCATATCCATCTGCCTCAGGGGCACCGTTAGGAGTTCCTTTATTTCCATCTACACCAGATTGACCATCTCCACCCGGATTTCCAGCTTTACTATTTCTTGCTATCTTGATTGCCTCCAAAGCCTTACGCAATTCATCACTGGCTTTTTGTTCAACAGGCTGCTCAACTTTTACCTCAGGCGCTTTGATATTCTTTGAAATACTTTTTTCAATATGAATACTTTGTTCTCCCTCATTGGTGATTACATTTTCATTATTTGAGTTGCTGCTTTCGGAAGAAGAATTATTACTTGCCGCTGCTGCACTGTTATCCTTCGACTCATTATTTCCTTTATAATTATTCTCTACGTTACCTGTTCCTGCAACATTATTTCCAAAATCGGTTATCTCATAAGTTACTTCCGGCGGCTCCGGTTCAATAGGAAATGGAGGAATGGGAGTATAAATCACTTTCCAGATAAGATAAAGTATAACAGCGGCATGGAAAACAACAG
>CAZQIC010000037.1:0-11552 GCA_964593555.1 uncultured Bacteroidia bacterium
GGGTTCTCCGATTTTTAGTCAAATCTCTAAAAGTGAATTTTTAGAACCCACCTAACGTAAATATAATCATAATTATTTGATTATCAATTAGTTATATCGTTATTTATTAACAATTTGATTTTTAGAACTCCCCTTAAGATAATTGGAAACTAAATGCAAAGATTTTTTTCTGCTCAAAAATATTTGAAACTAATTACAACAGGATGCTTTGCATTGTTTTTTTCTTCCCTTTTGTTTTCACAGAAACAATTTAACTTCTGGAACTTTGGTATTAATGCCGGTATGGATTTTAATGGGGGGGCACCTGTTTCAGTTGCTGGTTCGACACTGAATACAAATGAAGGTTGCGCTTCTGTATCTGATAAAAACGGAGCTTTATTGTTTTATACTGATGGTATTAAAGTGTGGAACAAGAGTTATGCACAAATGCCCAATGGCTTTGGTTTGAATGGAAATATTTCCACCACACAAACATTAATCGTTAAACAGCCGGGAAGTTGTACACTGTATTATATTTTCAGCATGCCCTCAAATGCATGTATCAATGATCCTACTGATGGATTGAGATATTCCATAGTAGATTTAAGTCAGCAGAGTGGATTGGGTGATGTAACAACAAAAAACATATTACTAAAAGCACGTGTTACAGAAAAGGTTACAGCCACATTACATGAAGATAGTTGCAATGTATGGATCGTAGCGCATGAAGTAGATACAGATCTTTTTGTAAGCTATCTTTTAACTTCTACAGGTTTGGTTACAACTCCTGTTAACAGCAACGTTGGAATTATTCATAGTGAAGGTTTGCTTGGATTTGGCTCCATCGGCCAAATGAAAATATCTCCTGATAGTAAAAAATTAGCGTTAGCAACATATATCAACAATGCTCCCACCACAACTAATTTTTGTGAGATACTTGATTTTGATAATCAAACCGGATTGCTTTCTAATCCTATAACATTAACAGAGGCGAAATATGCAACAGCATATGGAGTTGAGTTTTCACCTGATGCGAGCCGCTTATATATTGCCGGTGCTGCAACAAAAAAAATTTACCAGCTTAATTTGTTTGCTGGCACCAATGCTGCAATTATAGCATCGTCTACTTTAATTGATTCTGCAAAGTCCGAAGGGATAGGTGCTTTGCAATTAGCTCCTGATGGAAAAATATACCTGGCAAAAAGTGATTCAACAAATTTAGGTGTAATAAATAGTCCAAATGTTTTAGGCACTGGATGTAATTATATAAATAATGGATTTACATTAACTTCCGGAAAGTCGGTATTGGGATTGCCATCTCTCATAATTAACACATACGATTGCTCACGACCGCAAATACAAAATATTTCAACGGCCTGCGAAAAAGAAAACATTCCCTTCTCAATTATCGATACATCAGGTACCACAGTTAATAACATTAAATGGATATTTGGTGATCCGGCATCCGGTAATGCAGATACTTCTTTTCTACCAATGCCCTTGCATCCATATTCAGCAGGAGGTACGCATACGGTTACCGCAATTATAAGCTACCATTGTAAAAATGATACCGTGTATTCTGTCGTAAATATTAATTCATTGCCAACACTTGTAATGACAAATACACTATCTGTTTGTGATGGTTCATCGGGATTGCTTACCACGTCTTCCAATGGTGTAAGTTATTTATGGAGTCCTTCATCAGGACTTTCTTCAACAACAGGCACATCAGTTTCAGTTATCACACCAACGCTTAACACGGTTTATACACTTTCGGTTATATCTTCGCAAGGTTGTGTGAAAATTGATTCTGCATCTGTAATAATTCGTCCCATTCCGACAGGTGTTCTTACTCAAACATTATCTTATTGTTCAGGTTCATCAGGCATACTTTCAGCAGGAGGTGGGGGAAGTTATGCGTGGTCGCCTTCTATTGGACTTTCTAATTTAACATCCTCAAACGTGTCTGTAAATTCGCTCACAGATAAAATGTATACGGTAACCGTTACTTCCATTTATGGTTGTATAAAAATTGATTCGGCTGCCGTAACAATACTACAATTGCCTGTGGTAAATATTACGGGCGATGATTCCGTTTGCTTTGGCAATACATTGTCATTAACGGCTTCCGGTGCAAATTCTTATTCATGGTTTCCAACCGGAGGAACTTCATCGACCATCCAGGCACCCGTAGGAAATTATACTGTTATTGGTACCGATATAAATGGCTGCACTGCATCTGGGTTTCATACGGTTTTTGCATATAGTGTTGTAGCTGTTGACGCCGGTACCAATATTACAATTACGACAGATTCAAGTATTACATTGAGCGCGACCGGGAGCGGTAGTTTTAACTGGTCGCCCACAGAGGGGTTATCTTGCACAAGCTGTCAGAACCCTGTTGCAAATCCTTCTGCGACAATAAAATATTATGTTATAAAAACAGATAGTAAGGGTTGCACTTCAATGGATTCAATAACCATAACTGTAGAGAAAATTTGCAGCGATCTTTTTATCCCAAATGTTTTTTCGCCGAATAATGACGGCAATAACGATGTGTTTATGATCTATGGAAATTGTATAAAAAAATTGAACATTTCTATTTATAACAGGTGGGGTGAATTATTATTTATTAACTCAGATCCTTCTAAGAGTTGGGATGGAAATTATAAGAACAAGGAATTAAATTCTGATGTATTTTACTATGTATTAAATATAGTAACAGACAACGGAGAAAATCTTACAAAGAGAGGGAATGTTACACTGGTGAGATAAAGTAGGTCAATTACCGGCCACCGATTACTGATTACTGATTACCGACAAACCCAGTTCCTTTCCCTTTTCCAGCATAAAGCGGTTTGCTTCTTCGAAATCATTTTTAATCTCGCCTTCTAATATTGCTTCGCGTATCGCGTCTTTAATAATTCCCACATTCTTACTTGCAGGGATATTGAATGTTTGCATAATGTATTCTCCGGTAATTGGAGGCTGCCAGTTACGGATATTATCTTTTTCTTCTATCTCTTTTAATTTCTGGCGGACTACTTCAAAATTTTTGAGATATTTCTGAACCTTCAATGGGTTTTTACTGGTGATATCTGCTTCGCACAAGGTCATCAGGTCATCAATATCATTACCTGCTTCAAACAACAATCTTCTTACAGCAGAATCCGTTACTTCTGTTCTCGACAAAACGATAGGACGCAAATGTAGAAGCACTAATTTTTGTACATACTTCATCTTTTCATTCAGTGGTAATTTTAGTTCCGCAAATATTTTAGGCACCATTCTCGATCCCCTGTCTTCATGTCCATGAAATGTCCAGCCATGATCTTCTTCAAAACGTTTGGTTTCAGGCTTTGCAATGTCATGTAAAATAGCAGCCCAGCGCAGCCACAGATCATTTGTATTACGGGAAATATTATCCAGCACCTCCAGTGTATGATAAAAATTATCCTTGTGTCCTTTTCCTTTAATGATCTCTACACCCTGCAGCAATACCATTTGAGGAAATATTTTATGCAGCAATCCCGTATCAAAAAGTAATTTAAATCCAACAGATGGAACAGGGGCGAGGATAATTTTATTTAGCTCGTCAGCGATCCTTTCTTTGGAAACAATCTCTATCCTGTCCTTGTTTTTTTTTATTGACTCAATAGATTCTTTTGTAATGATAAAACCCAATTGTGTAGAGAATCTTATTGCCCGCATCATTCTCAATGGGTCATCCGAATAAGTTATATCGGGATCAAGAGGAGTTTTGATAGTATTGTTTTCAAGATCCTGTATTCCGCCAAAGGGATCAAGCAGTTCACCATAGTTTTTTTTGTTGAGGGAAATAGCCAGGGCATTAATCGTAAAATCTCTTCTATCCTGGTCGTCCTTAAGTGTGCCATCTTCAACGACTGGTTTACGCGAATTACGATCGTATGATTCCTTCCTGGCACCAACAAACTCAATATCATAATCATGGTATTTTATTTGCGCCGTCCCAAAATTTTTGAAAACAGTTACTGGAAATTCCTTTCCTAATTTTTTTGATACGGCTTCTGCCAACTCAATACCTTTACCTATAGCGACCACATCAATATCCTTGCAAGGGCGATTTAACAATAAATCTCGCACCCAACCACCGATAACGTAAGCATCCACATTGATCTCTGAAGCACATTCAGATACAATTGAAAAAACCGGGTGGATTAAATGTTGTTTATAGTTCAAAGCTTGTTAGTTCAGAGTTCAAAGTTAAAAAGTTTAAGGTAAATGTTTGTTTCAGGTTAAGAGTTTAAAGTTTAAGGTTGGTTACGAAATGTAGGGTTTATTGAAGGGGCTTTTTTTTATCAAGAAAATGCGCAAAAATCAATAACTGTCGGAGAGCGCGATTCTATGTTTTATAACCTTGTTTGGTATTTTTTTTACGATTTGTTTTGTATAAGTCCCTCTCAAAATTTATTGTAGTACAATTTGGACAAGCCAATTCCATGTTGTGAAGTTTGACTGCGCCTAGCTTTGCTTCATGCTTTAATTTTTCTTTTTCTTTATCAAGCTTCGAAATTGCGATTTCTAAAGATTTGTCTCCTAGAATTTCGCCACAATTCTTGCATGCAGAGTTCTTAAGTATTCCGTAGTTGTATCTCCTGGAAAACTTGTTCCAGATACTTGTTAGAAGAATCAAGCCGCTTAAGATTCCAACTCCTATTATTAAACTACTCATATGTAGTATGCTTAAATAAAAATAACAAACTAAATAACCTTAAACACCAAACCCGGAACTTTAAACTCACTTCCTAACAATCTTAATTTCTCCCGACTCACTTAATTTTATAATCGATGATGGTGCAGACAATCCATATTCTTCCTGGCGATGATTTACTATATGGTCAACTTTTTCTTTAATACGGTCATCTATTTCGTAAAAGTTTAGTGGTGAATTTTCTCCGCTTATGTTTGCAGATGTAGAAACAATTGGCCTACCGAATTTGTAAATTAATTTATTGCAAAAATCATCCTTGCATATTCTTACAGCTAGACTGCCATCTGTGGCCAATACATTGCTGGCAATGCCATGAGTTTTGTCATAAATAATTGTCAATGGTTTATCACTTGCTTCAATTAATTCCCAAGCCACTTCGGGAATATCGCGCACATGTTTCATCATCATGTTGTCATTGCACATCAACACAATCAGACTTTTGGATTCTTCGCGTTGCTTTATTTCAAAAATTTTCTTTACAGCTTCGGGGTTTGTCGCATCACAACCTATCCCCCAAATAGTATCAGTAGGGTAGAGGATAGTGCCTCCTTTACGAAGTACTTCTAATGCTTTTTGTATTTCACTCTCAGTATTCATTATAATAAAGCATTTTTAACATTAATGTTTAGTGCACATTTAAAATGCCCTTCCGGACAAGTTTTGTAACCGTGTAATCCACAAGGTCTGCAGTAAAGTTTTTCTTCTATCTGAATTACTTTTTTATTATCACTCAACGGACCAAATCCAAATTCAGGAATAGTAGAACAGAAAAATGCCCTTACAGGTGCATTCATTGCTGATGCAATATGTAGCGGAGCCGAATCATTTACAAAATTCATTTCTGCACTCTTCACCAATGCCGCTGATTGCATAAATGAAAGTTGCCCGGCCAGATTTATGCATTGAGCATTTGTCGATCTTATTTCTTCACAAAGAGCATGATCAGATGCAGAGCCCAATAAATAAATTTTGCAAGATGGATCCAACGACTTAATAAGTTCTATCCATTTTTCTTTTGGCAATTGTTTTGTGAACCAAACCGATGAAGGTGCAATACAATAATACTTTTGTCTCTGATATTTTTTTACAAAATCAAAATCAGCAGTTGAGGGATAAAGCTTTGGTAAAGCAAAATTTTTATCAGTTATATCTTCTATCAGTCGATTATTCCTTTCAACTTCATGCTTACCATTATTGATTTCATGTTCAATAGATCGTGTATAACAAAAAGAAAAAGGATTTTTCTTAAACCCAATTTTATTTTTTGCACCGGACAAAAAAGTGATAAAACCCGAACTGCCAAAGCGATGCAGGTTAATTATATAGTCGTACTTTTTTTTTCTAACTGACGATGTAATTTTTAACAGGTTCAAAAATTTGCCATTCTTTTTGTCCCAAATAATAACCTCATTAAGATGGGGATTGTTTTCCAATAAGGTTTCATTACCCTTTCGTAGAAGAAAATCAACTTTACTGTTTGGATAGAAGTTTTTTATTTTTTCGACTATACCTGTAGCAAGTATCACATCGCCTATGAAAGCGGTCTGAATGATAAGAAAACTGGAAGTTGGAGGTTCGAGGTTGGAGCGATTCAATTTTTTTTCAATTGTCTATATCTTGTTCCAAAGTGAAATATAAAACGGCCTATTATTCTTTGCCTCATCCCCTTGCCTTCTCCAAAGGAGAAGGGGGTGTTGAACTATTTTATATTTCACTTTGGTATTATTCTGGAACTCAAACCCAACTTTAACTTTGAACTTTATACTGCTACATCATATTCTCTCAACGCATCATTAAGCGACGTCTTAAGATCTGTACTTTCTTTACGTGAACCAATTATAATTGCACAAGGCACCTGGTATTCACCAGCATTAAATTTTTTAGTGTATGACCCCGGTATTACAACAGATCTTGCAGGTACATGTCCTTTGTATTCAATCGCTGAGGAACCACTAACATCAATTATTTTTGTCGATTTGGTAATCACAACATTTGCACCCAATACTGCTTGTTTGCCAATGTGTGCGCCCTCCACCACAATACATCTTGATCCTACAAAACATCCATCTTCAATAATAACCGGAGCAGCTTGTACGGGTTCCAATACGCCTCCAATACCAACACCGCCACTCAGGTGTACATCTTTTCCAATTTGGGCGCATGATCCAACTGTAGCCCATGTATCTACCATTGTACCGCTATCTACATAAGCGCCAATGTTCACATAACTCGGCATCATGATGACACCTTTTGCAAGGTATGCGCCGTAACGTGCCACAGCATGCGGTACTACCCGCACTCCAAGTGCTTCATAATTTCTTTTCAGTTTCATTTTATCATAAAACTCAAGAGGTCCTGCTTCAAGGGTTTCCATTTTCTGAATTGGAAAATATAAGATCACAGCTTTTTTTATCCATTCATTTACCTGCCATGTGTCACCCTTAGGTTCGGCAACACGCAACTTTCCTTTATCCAGTTGTTCTATAACTTCACGTATAGTATTTTGAGTTTTTTCTTCTTTAAGTAAGGCTCTGTCTGCCCAGGCAGCTTCGATTATCTGTTGCATAAAAATATTTTGTTCAAAAATACGAAATTTGTATAGATGTTCTCTGTGTTTGTCCGCGTAATCTGTGGTGAACTTTTTTACCACGGATAGCACAGATTTTCACAGATTAAGAAGGATTAAATTTTGAATTTATATTTGAAATTTTTCTTTTCATAAGATACTGTTTCTTTTGGAAGATATTTTTTCTTAGGTCGTACACTTTGCCCGTTTAAGGAGTGTTCTACCTATGCTTCGCCTTCAGTAATATAAATTGAGTTAATAATTGTTAAAAAACGGTCTTTTTGCATAATGTTTGCTAATTTTATAATATGGGTCGTATAATGGCTATTGATTACGGAACAAAGCGGGTTGGAATAGCGGTTACTGATCCATTGCAAATGATCTCGAATGGATTAACAACAGTTCATTCAAGTGAATTGATGGATTTTTTGCAAAAATATTTTACAAAGGAAAAAGTGGATTGTGTGGTAGTTGGCGAACCAAAAAATTTAAATAATGAACCTTCGCAATCGGCAGTATTTGTTGAACAGTTTATTAAACAGTTCATTAAAAAATTTCCTGGCATGCAATTGGAGAGAGTTGATGAACGATTCACTTCTAAAATTGCTCAACAAACAATGTTGATGGGGGGATTAAAAAAAAAAGACAGGCAAAATAAAGAATTGGTGGATGAAATAAGCGCGACTATTATTTTGCAGTCGTTTATGGAAGCAAAAAGTTTTAAAGAGAATAGATAATGGTTTTACCAATTGTAGCATATGGCGATCCTGTACTTAGAAAAGTAGGTGCTGAGATAGATGAAAATTATTCGGGGCTTGAGACCCTTATTGAGAATATGTTCGAGACCATGTATGCCGCTACAGGCGTTGGTTTGGCGGCTCCGCAGGTGGGTAAAGCTATTCGGCTTTTTATTGTTGATGCCTCGCCTTTTGCGGAAGATAAAGATGATGATGACAAACCGATAAAAGGGAATTTACAATTAAAGGATTTTAAAAAAATATTCATCAATGCAAAAGTTGTTAATGAAGTGGGAGAGGAGTGGAAATTTAATGAAGGTTGCTTGAGTATTCCTAAAATTCGTGAAGATGTTTTCCGAAGGCCAAAAATCCGTATCCAGTATTACGATGAAAAATTTAAATATCATGATGAAGAGTATGAAGGGGTTGCGGCCCGTATTATTCAGCATGAGTATGATCATATAGAAGGGAAGTTATTTACAGACAGAATAAATCCATTGCGTAAGCGTTTACTCAAGGGTAAGCTTTCTGATATTTCAAAAGGGAACATTGATGTGGCGTATAAAATGAAATTTCCAATTAAATAAAATTTAAGATGAGAATACTCACGAATCTTTTTTTGTTGACTCTTGTAGTTGTGTTTTTCTCTTGTTCTAACAATGCGCACGAAGAAACAGCACCAACTGCTGAAGCAAATGCTAGCGCCCCTCTTACGCGTGAGCAACAATTATCCGCCTTGTCTCAGATTGAAGAAGAAGTTGAGAAAGCTGTAAAAATTAATGATTCCATAGGCAAAGCTCTTGTAAAAGCATATTCGGATTACGCTAATAATTTCCCTACTGATAGCTTAGCGGCAGATTTTCTTTTCAAAGCAGCAGAGGTGTCAACCGCTATTGGAGAATATCAAAATGCATTAAGTTATTATGAAACAATTACAACAAAGTATATCGATTACAGATATGTTGTTGAGTCTCTCTTTTTACAGGGACATATTTATGATGACTTTCTTAACCAGGATGATAAGGCTAAAGCTATTTATGAACGTTTAATAGCTATGTACCCAAAACATAAATTTGCCGAAGACTGTAAAATCCTTATTAAAAATTTAGGCAAAACAGATGAGGAAATAATTAAGGCGTTTGATAAAAAAAATAAGGAGAAACCTTCTGCTAACAGGCAGGGTCGCCTTATGTTCCCATCATTTATTGTTGCTGACAATACTCTTGTTAGCTAAGGTCACCCTCTAACAGTTCTTTTAAACGATCAGGTGTTACAGAATGTTTAAGTTCACCTGCTTTAGAATAGGATATTTCTCCAGTTTGTTCTGATACTACTATGGCGACTGCATCTGAGGCCTCTGTTATCCCAACAGCCGCTCTGTGTCTCATTCCAAGATGTGCGGGAAAATCACCACGCTCCGTTACAGGTAACACGCAGCGCGCTGCTTTTATTTTATTCTCGGTAATAATAACGGCACCATCGTGCAAAGGACTATTCTTGAAAAAAATATTCTCAAGCATTCGGGATGATATTTTTGAATCTATCTGATCACCCGTATCCGAATAAAATTTAAGCGAAGAGTTCTTGGTTATAACTAATATGGCTCCCGTTTTTGTCTCTGCCATATTCCTGCATGCTTTTATTATAGGGCCGATGTCGGTATTGGAGGAAGGAGAAGAACTCAATTTGATGTCAAAAATATTTTTTGCGAAGGACCGCTTCTTAAAAAACTCTGTTGTCCCTATAAACAATAAAAACTTTCTTATCTCCTGTTGGAACAAAACAACCAACATAATAACTCCAACATCAATAAATTTTCCAAGAATACCGCTGAAAAGCTGCATGTCAAGAGCTTTTACGAAGATCCAGAGCAGGTAAATAAGCAACATGCCTACGAAAATATTTATGGCAGCACTTCCTTTAACCAGGTTGTATATCTGGTATAGCAGAATTGCGACGAGCACAATGTCAATGATATCGACCC
Source organism: uncultured Bacteroidia bacterium (assembly GCA_964593555.1). Lineage (GTDB taxonomy): Bacteria > Bacteroidota > Bacteroidia > JAFLBG01 > JAFLBG01 > CAZQIC01. The sequence continues at coordinate 10,020 of CAZQIC010000037.1, forward strand.
ATCTTAATTTAATAAACAAAGGCATAATCGCATGCAACATAATACAATATTAAGCTTTTGTTATTGAATTTGTTTGGGCACTTTTATAAAATGAAATAAGTTTTATTGCTTCCACCGCTTCTTTAATATCGTGTACCCTTAAAATATCAGCGCCATTTAAAAGCGCAATCGTATTCACAACACTTGTACCATTCAATGCATTCTCAGGTTTAGTGTGAATTATTTTATTGATCATTGATTTTCTGCTTACACCAACCAGCAATGGCAAACCTAATGTTTTGAATTTGTTTATCGCACCAAGCAATTCGTAATTGTGCCTAGAGTTTTTTCCAAAACCAAAGCCAGGGTCAAGTATAATTTGTTCAACACCTGCTTTTTTCAGCTCAACGATCTTATTTTCGAAAAAAGAAAAAACATCATTTGTAACATCATCGTATTGCGGCTCAACCTGCATATCCTTGGGCGTTCCTTTAATGTGTGTCAATACATAAGGCACTTTGTATTCCGACGCAATATTAAATATACCCGGATCAATAGTTCCCCCAGAAATATCATTGATAATATCTGCTCCGTTTTTTATTGCCTCTTTCGCAACCGCCGCCCTATAGGTATCAATTGAAATTATCACATCAGGAAATTCTTTTTTTATCGCTTTAATTACCGGTGCAGTTCTTTTTATTTCTTCTGCTTCGGGAACTTCTTCTGCACCGGGTCTTGTGGAACAACCTCCTGCATCAATGATAAGTGCGCCATGCTTTATCATTTCCCCAGTCCTTAAAAGAGCAGATGTTATGTCCGTTATTTTACCTCCGTCGTAAAAAGAATCAGGGGTAATATTTAATATTCCCATAACCAGCGGAAACTGGTCAGAAAGTGTTTTATTGGCAATTTTTAGCATTATTTTTTGCTAAAATAATGTATCTTGTGGAGATATTTTAATATATGAGTAAAACTTCATTACAATACGAATCCGTTGCCCGTGCTTGTAAGGATATTTTTGTAAAAAAAATGAAGGATTATGGCAGTGCCTGGCGTATTCTTCGTACCAGTTCCATTACTGATCAGATCTTCATTAAAGCCCAGCGCATCAGGAGCATAGAGGATAAAGGCACTCAAAAAATTGTCGATGATATCAGCTCAGAATACATTGGAATTGTGAATTACTGTGTAATTGGTCTTATTCAACTCGATCTTGCTGATGATAAACGAACTGAAATTCCGGTAGATGAAGCAAGCGAATATTTTGATAAAACTATTTCCCAGGCACAATCATTGATGGAAAATAAAAATCACGATTACGGCGAAGCATGGAGGGAGATGAGAATTAGTTCTCTTACCGATTTGATACTGATGAAAATATTGAGAATAAAACAGATAGAAGACAATAAAGGATCAACCATAATCTCTGAAGGCATTGACGCAAATTATCTTGATATGATCAATTATGGAATTTTTGCTTCGATAAGACTTGAAGAAGAAAAAAAAGTTAACGTAAAATAATTCATATTTAAAATGAGAATTTTAGTTACTGTT
>CAZQIC010000037.1:11562-35368 GCA_964593555.1 uncultured Bacteroidia bacterium
CAAGAGTATTTGTAGGACTGTTATTCATCTTTTCCGGCTTTATTAAAGCCAATGATCCGCTTGGTTTTGCATATAAGCTGGATGAATATTTTGAAGTTTTTGGAACACATTTTTTAATTCCAGTGTCACTCGTGCTGGCAATTTTCATGTGTGTGCTCGAAATGATACTTGGGTTTATGCTCTTGTTAGGTGCAAGGTTAAAATTTACGTTGTGGATGCTAACGCTACTGATTATTTTCTTTGGCTTCCTTACTTTTTATTCGGCTTATTTTGATGTTGTAAAATCATGCGGATGTTTTGGTGATGCCATTCCACTAACTCCATGGGAATCTTTTATAAAGGACATGGTGCTTTTTGTATTAGTAATTGTTATCATCATTGGCAGAACGCATGTTTCTCCGGTTGTGGGCGTGGGATCCGAGAATGTTTTAGTGACATTATTTTCCATTGCCGCCTTCAGTTTCCCAATTTATACTTACAGCTTTTTACCGGTCATTGATTTCAGACCATATGCAATTGGGGAAAATATTCCTGAACAAACCATAGGCGTTCCCGATCAGTTAAAATTTTATTATAAATTAAAGGATAAAAAAACAGCCGAGGAAAAAGAGTTTGATCATTGGCCGGATAAATGGGATAGTTTATACGATTACGTTGGGAACAGGACTGAAGTAATTGCAAAAGGCGTGGAACCTAAGATCAAAGATTTTAGTATTTCTGACCGTGATGGAAACGATGTCACTCAATCGGTCATTACCAATGACCAGTATAATTTTTTACTGATAGCTTATGATCTTGACAAATCGAACGAAGGTGTCCAGCATCATATCAATGACTTTTTTGAATTGTGTAATAAGGATGGGATTGAATTTGTTTGTCTTACCGCATCGCAACAGGATAAGATCACCTCTTTCGTTAGCGGTTCTAAAGCGGCTTATCCATTTTATTCTACAGACGGTACCGTTCTTAAAACCATGATACGTTCAAATCCTGGTTTGATGTTATTAAAAGGTGGTGTTGTAATTGATATGTGGCACCACAATTCGTTTCCTTCTTATAGCAGTGTGAAAGAACAATATATCCAGAAATAGAGTGATTAAGTTTATCATTAAGCGGATCATTTATGGTTTCCTGGTATTGCTGGGTGTGGTTACCGTTGTGTTTTTAATTTTTAATGTATTGCCGGGTGATCCTGCCCGTATGATGCTGGGTCAGCGTGCTGATCAAGCATCCATTGATGCGATAAACAGGGATCTTGGGCGCGACAGGCCAATGAATCAGCAATTCTTTCTTTACCTGAATGATCTTTCTCCATTATCTATTCATGATGTAAATAGAAGTGAAAGTATTTTATTTCTTGACCCTGAAAAATATGATTCATATACAAAACTGTTTTATGTTTCTTCAAATAAAGCCTTGGTGCTGAAATATCCTTATCTACGAAGATCATATCAAACAAAGAAAAAAGTTGCTGAGATCATCCGAGAGACATTGCCTGAAACAGCGGTTCTCGCATTCACATCCATTTTATTGGCGTCCATTTTTGGAATTTTCCTGGGGATCATTGCAGCGATTAAAAAGAATAGCTGGTTCGATAAACTTTCATTGGTACTTGCAGTACTTGGCATGTCGGGCCCTTCTTTTTTTATCGGCCTAATTTTCGCATGGGTGTTTGGATATTTATTAAGCGATTATACCGGGCTCAACACAGTAGGCAGTTTGTTCACCGCCGATGATTACGGCAATGGCGAATTTCTGGATCTTAAAAATTTAATATTACCGGCCTTAACTCTTGGTCTAAGGCCTCTCGCAATTATAGTACAGCTAACACGGAGTTCTTTGCTTGATGTATTATCACAAGATTACATACGAACTGCAAATGCAAAAGGCTTAAGCAGGTTCGTCGTAATTTTTAAGCACGCACTAAAAAATGCACTTAACCCTGTGATCACTGCTATCTCCGGATGGTTTGCCGGTTTAATGGCAGGTGCAATTTTTGTAGAATATATTTTTGGATGGAAAGGTATTGGTAAAGAGGTAGTAGAGGCGCTTGACAAATATGACCTACCTGTTGTAATGGGAACAGTGCTTGTTGCGGCATTAGCATTCGTAATAATTAATTTGGTAGTAGATATCGTTTATGGATTGTTAGATCCAAGAGTGCGAATACAATAAAAAGTATGAGATCAAAAATAGTAGCTGGTAATTGGAAGATGAACAAAACGCGTTCGGAGGCAAAACAATTAATTACCGAAATTATAGATGGATTAAAAAATGTACCTGGTGATAAAACAAAAGCTATCGTCGCTGTACCATTTCCTTTTCTTTCTGATGCCTTTTTATTAACAGAAAAAATCAGTGCGATTTCTGTTGCTGCTCAAAATTGTTCTTCACAGGAAAGTGGTGCGTACACTGGAGAAGTTTCGGCTGCAATGCTTGCGTCAACAGGAGTTGAATATGTCATCATTGGCCATTCTGAGAGAAGATTATATTTTGATGAGACTTCAACTGAATTAACACAAAAGATAAAAGCTGCTCTGAAAAATAATTTAATTCCGATTTTTTGTATTGGAGAAAACCTTGAGCAGAGAAATTTTGGCAAACAAAATGAAATTGTAAAAGCTCAGATGCAGGATGCTCTTTCCTCTTTTTCCAAAGAAGATATTTCAAAATGTATCATCGCTTACGAACCGGTTTGGGCAATTGGAACTGGCGTTACAGCGACATTGGTACAGGCGCAGGAAATGCATTTATTTATAAGAAATTGCTTAGCGGAAATTACTGATACCAAAATTTCAAGCTCCATACAAATACTTTACGGAGGAAGCTGTAATGCTGAAAATGCAAAAGAATTATTTTCATGCCCCGACGTGGATGGTGGCCTTATCGGAGGGGCCTCTTTAAGAGCAGATACTTTTTTATCCATTATAAACACAGCCAATTCACTGCATTAAATCTTCATAGTTTCAAAAAACAAATATCCCATGAACTATGTCGAATTTCAATTTAATGTTTCGCCTAAAGAACCCGGTGTTGATATTCTCATTGCAGAGTTAAATGAAACGGGATTCGACAGTTTTGAAGAGACGGAATCGGGCCTGAATGCATATATACCTACAAGTCTGGTAAATGAAACATTGTTATCTTTAATTCCCATTCTTAACAATAAAGATTTTAAGATCACATTCACTAAGAATGAACTGCCTGACAAAAACTGGAATGAGGTTTGGGAAAAAAACTTTCAACCGGTTTTAATTGGGGATGGATGCTGTATAAGAGCTTCTTTTCATCCCAAAAGTAACAATTGTGAATTTGACATCGTCATTGACCCAAAAATGTCATTTGGCACGGGGCATCATGAAACTACCTCATTAATGGTCGAAGAAATGATGGGCATGGATTTTGCAAACAAAACAGTAGCTGATGCGGGCTGTGGAACAGCTGTATTAGCCATACTTGCATCAAAAAGGAAAGCGAATAACGTTTTTGCTTTTGATGTCGACGATTGGGCTGTTGATAACAGTAAAGAAAATATCATTCAGAATAATTGCGGTGAAATAGATGTTTATAAAGGAGGGGCTTCTTTATTGGCAGGAAAACTATTTAATGTTATTTTAGCGAACATCAATAAAAATGTTTTGCTTGCCGACATAGACAAATATTCCGGGGCTCTTTTAAAAGGAGGAGATTTGTTATTGAGTGGATTTTATACTCATGACAAAGATGACCTGATCAAAGAGGCGGGAAAGTATGATCTTACGATCTTGTCAGAAAAGGAAAATAAAAATTGGTGCCTGTTACATTTTATTAAAAGGAGATAAAAAATGAGAGCTGACTGGAAATATATTAGTTTATGTATTGTTTTCTTTTGTTCTTTTTTAAGAGGTGAAAGCTTATTGGCCCAAAATCAAATAAAAAGCTTCACTGAAGATCCTGTGAAATTTATTGAAGAGCTTAAAAGTTTTTATGATGCCGGGAGCCAGGATAAAAAGCAATCCGATCGTTTTGTAGAGGCTTTTGAAAAGTACTGGAAAACAGCAAGGTTCAATGTGGACCAAACACAATCCTGTTATAAGATCTGTAACCTTATGCTTAAAAAAAGGTTAAAACCCGATCCTTATTTTACATCTTACCTTACCTGCTTAATGAATTTTGTGGATTCGAGACAATCACAATCAAATTTTACTGCATGGAACCATTGTCTTGAGCAGATCATAGAAGGAAAAGCGATCAAAAAATTCTCCGACTATCTTTCAATGAGTGAGAGTTTGTTTTATTCGAATTCATTTTTTAAATCTCCAACCTATGAGTGGGGTACCAACAAAGGAGATTATATATTCGAGTTCCGTGATGAGCCCGTTGTGGTATTTAAAAATTTTAATTTAAGCTGCTACAATTCCAAGTCTGATAGCAGCACCATTAACAATACCGAAGGTGTTTATTATCCCTTCAGCGAGCAATTCATTGGGAAGAAAGGTCGTATGGATTGGGGAAGAGTAGGCCTTGATGCAAACGCGGTTTACGCCGATATAGTCAATAGTTACACTGTTACCTGTAAGGCAGGCGGCTTTACGATTGATTCGGTAATTTTCTATCATAAACAATATTTTCAAAAACCTTTAATGGGAACGATAACCGAAAAAGTTATTTCTCAGGAAATTTCGGTTGCTTCTTATCCTCGCTTCGATTCTTATAATAAACGGCTTCAGATAAATGGTCTTGCTCCAAATATTGATTACGATGGAGGTTTTTCTATGCGAGGCGCCAAATTTATTGGTTCAGGAACAGTGGAAGAGCCTGCATATATGCGCTTTAAACGAAATGATAAATATTTTATCATAGCCGGCTCCAAAACTTTTGTTGTTTCCAAAGATAAACTCACCTCTGAGAATGCAAGCATAATGATGTTCCTAGACGCTGATACTGTTTTTCACCCGGGCCTCAACCTTAATTATATTATTAAGGACAATCGCTTGTCATTGTTTAGAAGTGAAGAAGGTCTTTCTAAAACTCCTTACTTCAATTCCTTTCACGAATTGGATATGTATTTTGAAGAGTTAAACTGGAAAATGGATGAACCAAAGCTTGATCTGAAGATGATGGTAGGAAGTACACAGGGTGAAGCAGATTTTGAGTCGTCGGATTATTATAAGTTGGACAGGTATGAAAGAATGCAGGGAATGTCAATGATACATCCGTTTATCCTCATAAGGGATTATATGAAAGCCAACGGAAATGTGAGAGAATTTTCTGTTGTCGACTTGGCTAAATTTATGAAAGTTACTGCCGATCAACTGCGACCGGTTGTTGCAAAACTTTCTAACAGTGGTATGCTGGCTTATAATGCAGAGGATGATAGAATACTTGTTAAAGACAGGTTGTTAAATTACATAACAAACAGGGCAGGTAAAAGCGACTATGATGTTATTTCTTTTCACTCCGCAATACCTGGTACTGCGAATGCCAGTATAAATTTATTGAATAATGATATGACAGTGCGCGGTGTTGAAAGTATTCTTTTAAGTGATTCTCAAAAAGTGTTCATTTTTCCAAGCAAAGGCGAAGTGGTTCTTAAAAAGAATAGAGACTTCACTTTCGCCGGAGTAGTAAAAGCGGGACGATTTGAATTTTTCGGGAAAGAATTTTCCTTCGAGTATGATAAATTTAAACTCAACCTTACTAACGTAGATTCATTAAGAATAAAAGTAGAAGGGTTCGAAACCAATTCAAATGGAGAACATCCTTTGGTAAGGGTTAAAACGGTGATCGAGAATATTACCGGAGATCTGCTTATTGATAATCCAACAAACAGGTCAGGGGTAAAGAGCTTTCCAAAATACCCTGTGTTTAATAGCTTTAAAGAGTCTTATGTATTCTATGATAAAAAATCAAAACAGAAATCGGTTTACAATAGGGATAAATTTTATTTTAAGCTAGAGCCATTTACTATTGATAGTCTTGACAACTTTGACAATGCAAGTCTACGTTTCCAGGGTGATTTTGTTTCCGCTGGTATATTCCCAACCTTTAAAGAAGCGCTTACGCTTCAGCAAGACTACTCACTTGGTTTTATACGATCAACTCCTCCCGGTGGATTTGCTTTGTATGGAGGTAAAGCGACGTTCGAGAATACGATTAAGATGAGTAATCAGGGACTGCAGGGCGATGGTGATATAAAATTCGTTACGTCCTTGACAAAATCCAATGACATTATTTTTTACCCAGATTCGTTGAATGCAAATGCACAGTCGCATGAAATTGCAGAAGTAAAAGAAGGCAAAGTGCAATTCCCCCAGGTTAAAGGGGAAAATGTATATGTGCACTACATGCCTTACAAAGAAATTATGCAGATCCATAGTAAAGAGAAGCCATTCGATACTTACAATGGGAAAGCAACTTTTTCCGGCAGGTATGATCTTACCCCTCAATTACTTTCCGGAGACGGTAAATGTACTTTTTCTACAGCGGAACTTGAATCAAATAACATTGCATTTAAAAATATGTATTTCGATGCTGACACCGCTGACTTTAGAGTACAGGCAAAAGAACTTAATGCACTTGCGTTTACCACTTCAAATGTAAATGCACACGTCGATTTTAAAGAAAGAAACGGATTGTTTAAATCAAATGGTCGTGGTACAGTAGTGAATTTCCCTGTCAACCAATACATGTGTTACATGGATAATTTTAAATGGTACATGGACAAAAGTGATATAGAAATTGGTTCAAGCAAATCTCATAAAGAAGGTGCCGATGTGGAATTAACCGGATCTGAATTTATATCTCTTCACCCTAAACAGGACTCATTACGATTTGTTGCACCATTCGCCAACTATGATATCAAGAACTACATTATCACTTGTAAAGATGTTAAATATATTGATGTGGCGGATGCAAGAATATTTCCCGACAGTGGAAAAGTAGTAATCAGGAAAAACGCAGTACTGGAAACTTTTAAAAGCGCTAGAGTACTCGCCAATACAATTACAAAATTTCATAACCTGTTTGAGGCCACCATTGACATATTCGGGAGAAAAAGCTATTCCGGATCCGGTTATTATGATTACGTAGATGAATTGAAAATAAAACAACATTTATACTTCAGCAGCATAAGTGTAGACACTACCTTCCAGACTTATGCATCAACAGAAATTACTGACAGCATGCATTTTACACTCAGTCCTAATTACGACTATAGGGGAAAAGTTACTCTACAGGCAACTAATAAATTTTTGACTTTCGATGGCGCATGTAAAATACATCATGCCTGTGAACAATTGCCTAAGTCATGGTTCACTTTTACTTCAGAGATAAATCCTGATCAAATATATATTCCAGTTTCAAAAGAACCTGTAAGTGATAAAAGAGACAGGTTAGCTGCAAGTATAATGCTTGCCAACGATTCCATTCATGTTTATTCGGCTTTCTTATCGGAGATACATAAAAAATCCGACATCGAAATATTGCCAGCTGATGGATTTTTATTCTTTGATAAACCTTCGCAGGAATATCGTATATCCAATAAGGAAAAATTAGTGGAAAGAAATTTACCGGGGAATTATATTAGCATGAACACTAAATCCTGCACTGTTTATGGTGAAGGTAAAATTAATTATGGCATTGACCTGGGCCAGGTTAAACTTAAAACTGTTGGAAATGTAAAAAACTTTTTAATTACCGATTCAACTCTTTTCGAAACCATGATGGGTGTCGATTTTTTCTTTGATGATAATGCGATCGGAAAGATGGCAGATGAAATCGGTATTTATTTTACCAACTTATCATTAACAGATTTTTCCCGGCCGGGGTATGAAAAAGGATTAAGAGAATTATTAGGTAAGGAGGAGGCGGACAAACTTATTTCTCAGGTGAACTTATATGGTAGCTTTAAAAAATTTCCGGATGAATTGAAGTGCGCCATTTTCTTTAACGATCTGAATATGAAATGGGATTCGAGAACACGCTCTTATTTGTCTTCTGGAAAATTAGGAATTGGAAATATTAATAAAACACAAGTAAATAAATATGTTGATGGAAGATTGCAGATCGTTAAGAAAAGAGGCGGTGATATCCTGAATATTTACATGGAACTCGACGGAAGCAATTGGTATTTCTTCAGCTACTCAAGAGGTCTGATGCAGGCAATTTCATCCAACGAAAGTTTTAATAATATTATTAAAGAGTTGAAAACGGATAAACGCCAAATGAAAACCGAAAAAGGTCAAGCCGCTTATCAATTTGGATTATCAACGCTCAGGAAAAAGGATGAGTTTGTGAAGAAAACAGGTGGTGAGTCAGAATCTGAGGAGGAATAATTTTAAATGGGATCATTTCTTAATATAGGTGCACTTGTATTGGCTTACTTATTGGGTTCCATACCATCGGCAGTTTGGATAGGGAAATCTTTTTATGGAATTGATGTAAGGGAATATGGCAGCGGCAATGCGGGCGCAACAAATACTTTCAGGGTACTAGGAAAAAAAGCAGGGATACCTGTTCTCATCATTGATATATTAAAAGGCTGGGTAGCCGTTAATATTCCTTACCTAAGTGAATACAGGCCCGGGTCAGAGCAATTTGTAAATTTTCAATTGGTGCTTGGTATTGCTGCACTGTTTGGCCACATATTTCCAATATTTGCAGCGTTCAGAGGAGGTAAAGGCATCGCAACACTTTTGGGTATTGTTTTCGCGCTCCATTTTCAGGCTGCTTTGGTTTCGGTTATAACTTTTCTGTTGGTGTTTGCTGTTTTCAGGTATGTATCGTTGAGTTCAATGGTAGCGGCCATAATGTTTCCCATAAGTATCATTGTAATATTTAAAACAACTATTTCTTCATTATCAATTTTTTCATTGGTTATTGCGGTTTTGGTGCTAATAACACATCAAAAAAATATCGAAAGACTGCTCAGAAGAGAAGAGTCAAGGGTAAAGTTGTTTAATCGTAACAATTCGGCGACTATTGATCCGGAAGACGATGATTAGGTAAAAGCCTAAAACCTTCGTATTTACAACTAAAAAGCATAAATTTACTGGTTACAGTGTGAAATGAACCCGTACTTCGCATCTTATATATATAAAAGATCGCGAAAACGTTTTTGTGATATGGATAAAGTACGTATTCTTCCTTTTATCCTTCTCTTCGGTATATCCCTATCGTTTAAATACAGTATTGCTCAAAATAATTATGGATCAGAAGAAGAGTTAAAAAAAGAAGCTGAAAGGCTCTTTAAAGAAGAGTCATTTTCAGAAGCCAATAGTTTATTTTCCCAGTTGTTAAGTCTTTATCCTAAGGACCCTGATTACAATTTTAAATACGGGGTTTGTTTACTTATGACAGGAGAGGATAAAGAAAAACCAATTACATACCTGGAATATGCTTCCCGCAATAAAGATGCGGATAAGGAAGTGTTGTTCTACCTTGGCAAAGCGTACCACATGAATTATCGATTTGATAATGCCATAGCTACTTACAACTCATTTAAAAAAACAGCTTCAAAATCACAGATAGAAAAATTCGAAGTTGATGCGCATATCCTTCAGTGTGAGAACGGAAAAAAATTACTCAATAATATTTCTGATCTCTATGTATTGGATAAAAAAGAACTTTCCCAGGAAGAATATTTCAGATCATATGATCTAAAGGAAATAGGAGGTAAGCTGCTCGTGAAGCTTGATGATTTTAAAACTCCTTATGATAAAAAGAAAAAAGAGAAATCAGTTATTTATTTATCGCCACAGAATAATAAAATTTTTTACTCCAGTTACGGAGCAGATGGAAAGAACGGAAAAGATATTTTTGTTGTTAATCGTTTACCGAATGGGGAATGGAGTGCACCAAGTAGTTTAAGTGGAGGTATTAATACGCTCAACGACGAAGATTATCCTTTTCTTCATCCAAACGGTAAGGTGCTTTATTTCTCTTCCAAAGGACATAATAGTATGGGGGGCTACGATATTTTTAAATCGACGCTTGATGAAAGCTCTAACACCTGGAGTAAGCCGGTAAATATGGATTTTCCGATCAGTACACCCGGAGATGATATATTATATGTTACAGATGCTAATGAAAAGATCGCATACTTTTCTTCCAATCGTTCGAGTGAGAATGGAAAAATAGCAGTATATAAAATTGGTGTTGGACGCAAACCCGTAGATGTAACAATTGTAAACGGTAGTTTAAAAGATGGTGACTTAAAAGGGGTAAAAGATGCGAAGATAACAGTTAAAAATGCGGAGACAGGAGATCTTGTTGGTTCATATAACACTACTGTTGATGGTGACTACTCAATTTATTTACCCGGTGATGGAAAATACCTTTATACCATTGAAGCGCCAAATGAAAAATCAAGATCAGAGGTTGTGGTCATTCCTGAAAAAAGCAGTAAAAATATAAAACAGGAAATTGCGTTTTCGGCGGAGGATAAAGTTGTTGTTAAAAGTTCGAGCGATGTTGTGCCAAGCGAAGGTTATGCCTCAGCAGTTGATCTGATAAAGGAAAAAGCCAAGATGGAAGTAAATACTTCTGAAACCGCCTTTAAGGAACAGGCATCTGCAACAGAGCCGGCTAATATAAAAGTTGAAAATAAAAATACAACTCCGACAGATACCACAAAAAAAGAAAATCCAAAAGTTGAAACAAAACTTTCCAACGCCGATATTGTAAAAATTGCGAGCGAAGATGCCGAGGATACTAAAAAAGAAGCCGTTGAGTTAAAATCCCAGGCTGAAAAAGCAAAACAATATGCAGATCAAAAGAAAAAGGATGCGGACTCCAAGGCTGAAGAAGAAAAAGTAGCAATAGCAGCTGTGTCATCAATGCCCGATGGACCCGCAAAAACTGAAAAGCAAAATGAAGTAAATACATTGCATGAAGAAGCTAAGAGACTTTCTTCAGAAGCTAATACCGCGAACAGCATTGCGAGCAGAGTAGCAAAAGATGCTGATCTCAAACAGCAAGAGGCTGATCTGTCACTGAAATATGCAAAGGACCTTGATCTTGCGGTTAAATCAAGTAATCCTAATCAAGCTATTGCTAAGTTGGATACTCAAAAGGATCAATTAGAAAAAATATCAAAACAACAAGCAGCTAATAACAACAGTGCTGCTTCATACAATAGCATACAGTCTGATGCCGAAAATAAACAACAAGAACTGGAGAAGGCCGAGGATAAAAAAGTGGTATTAAAAAAGGAAATCGAAAATCTTGATAAAGAAATTGCAAACCTTAATGAGGACGCAAAAAAAACTAAAAATGAGCAGTTAAAAGAAGCCATAACAGAACAAATAAAAGATCTGGAACAGGATAAGGTAGAAAGGATAAAAGAGGTTGAAGCAAATGACATTGCATTGGTAAAACTCAGGCAGGAAGCGGAAACACTTAATAAAGAAGCTGCAGTTGTAAATAGTATTGCGGGTACTAATACAAATCAAAAAGAGCCAGTTAAAACACCAACTAACAATGAGAATAAAACCGTTGCTGTAACAGAACCCAAAGTTGTTGAACCTAAAAATACGGAACCTGTAAAAGTAACTGCTGTAGCTGAAAATAAACAATCATTTGATGTTGTTGAAGAAAACCTGGCCAAGGAAATTGAAACTACATCGGCACTTGAAACAAATGCTGCCAAAGAACAAAAACTTGCAGATACTTATACCAAATGGGTTGGCGAATTAAATAAAGAGATTGATGGCTATAAAAAAGAAATGGCCGGTACGACTGATGATGGTTATAAGTCAGTATTAAAACTTAAAATTGAAAAACTTGAAAATAAAGTTGAACAGAAAAAAACTCTGGCTAGTGAAAGCAATAAAAAAGCTGATGATCTGAAACAAGCGGAAACATTGGCCGCAGCAAAAACTGCCCAGGCACCTAAAGACACTGTTTTAAAAGACACAACAAAACAAGTTGTTGCTGTTAATACTATTACTCCTGAAAACAAAACAATTAATAAGGCAGAAGAACCAGTGGTTTACAACGAGCAATTTAACGAGAAACTTACAGCAAGCACTAAACAGGGAACAGAGTTAGAAAAAGAACAAGCGAAAGTAGAAATTTATAAAGCCTGGACAGACTCACTGAACTCAACTATTAAAAAGAAACAAAATGTAATGATCAATGAACCGGATTATGCTAAGAAAGAGAAGATTCTGGAACAGATAACGGTACTTGAGAACGAATTGAAAAATAAAAATGAATCATTAACAGTAAGTCAAAATAAAATTAAACAGATAGAACAGCCTGTCGCATCTGTTGCTAAAAAGGATACACTAAAAAATGAAACGACTAACATTCTTCCTAAAGACACGGTAAAAACAGTTGCTACAGTAAATAAAGTAAATGAACAACCTGACTCAGTAAAAAATAAAAACAATGCACTTGCAGTAACAGAAAATACGAACGATGATTCTAAACGAGTGATCGCGAAATTACTGGAAGAAGAAGCGGATGATATAAGAGGCCAGGCTAACCAGGAGCGTTCAAAAGCAAACGAAGCAAAAACAGAGGAAGAAAAAAATCAATTGTTGGCAAATGTGGAAGTACTTGATCAAAAAGCTAAAGCAAAACAATTTGAGGGAGCAAATGTAACGGCGGACCTTAATAAAAAAAATTATGATAATAATACAGCGCAATTAGCTGAGTTCAAAAAGGCAGCCGCCAATAATACTACCGATGATGTAGCGCTCGCAGATGCTGTTGCGGATGAGGCTAATTACTATTTAAAGGAAGCGAAAAAAAACAGGGAAAGTGCACCAACCCTGATGAGTTTTTCTACGCGCCAGGATGCATTGGAGAGTGCTGCAGAAAATGAAAAGATTGCTTTGGAAAAACAGAACAAAGCAATTGAGATGTATAAGAAAATATATCCTGATTATAAACCGGGTTCTGTTACTCCTGTAAATGCAATTGCTTCAAACGAAGTAAAACCTATTACTACCATAACTCCCGAGGTAAAACCCGTAGTTACAAATACAGTGGCAGTCGTTGCTCCGGTTATAAAAAATGAAAACAAACCTGATACTGCAGTTGTAAAAACTGAACCGGTTGTTGCGAATAATACTAAGATTGAAAATAAAGATACAATTATCGCATCCGCAGTTGTTAAAAACGAAAATAAGGCGGACACTATAATTACAAAGACTGAACCAGTCGTGGTGAATAATACCAAGGTCGAAAATAAAGATACAGTTCCTGCTTCTGTAGCTATTAAAAATGAAAACAAACAGGACACAATTGCTGCCAAGGTTGAGCCTGTGGCAATAAATAATTCAAATACAGAAAATAAAAATACTCCCGAGGTAAAGGTTAACAATACAGTTGATTCATCCCAAGTTAAAATAGAAAATAGTATTCCTGTTATTACCAATACCCTTTCAATAGAGAATATTGCAAAAGTTGATACGACTAAAAAAGAAGAACCTACGGTTGCTGTTAACCCTACAAGTGAGATAAAACCTATAAGCACTCCAACGGTTGTTGTTAAAACAGAGGAACCTAAGCCAATAAAAACACCAACTGTAGAGCCCGTTGTTTCAAACAATAATGACAATACTGAGCCGGAAAAAATCGACGAAGAAGTATCAGAGGCAGTAAAAAACACAAAAGAATTCAAGAGTTTTGTCGCATTGAATGGTGAAGCTGACGTAACCGAGAGAGAAGCTAAACAGGAGTTTACAAATGCAGATGGCTTTAAGCGTAAAGCTGACGACGAACAGGCGTATTCAAAAAAGCTTCAGGATTCACTAGAGACTGTGGACAGCGAAGTTGCGAAACAACAAATAAGAGAACAAATAAGAATACACAATGACCTGGCAGCAACTAATTATGCGAAGGTAGATTCCGTTTCACGTCTTGCAAACAATACTCAAAAAGCAGCTGAATCTAAAAGAAAAGAAGCTGTATTAGTATTGGAATTCCTTGATGATAAAACATATAAAAATATTGTTGCCGTAGCAAAAGAAAGCGGAGTAACACCACCAGTAGAAAGACCAAAAACAACTACTGCCATAAAGCCTGTTATAACAAATACAATTATTGCTTCAACGAATCCTGTAAAACCTCCTGTTATAGTAAAAACACCAGATCCGGAAATAACAAAACCAGTTAGCAAAAAGGCTACAGATAAATTTGAGCAAAAAAATATTTCTACATACTCTTCTTCAAAGCCAATTCCTATTGACGAAAAATTACCTGAAGGATTGATCTACAAGGTTCAGATAGGAGCATTCAGAAGCGCTATCCGCCAGGATCTTTTTAAAGGTATAACACCTATTACCGGTGAAACAACTCCACAAGGATATACACGTTATACCGCAGGTGTTTTTTCTACTCTTGAAAGTGCCAATAACGCAAAAGATGAAATAAGGAGATCAGGTTATAAAGATGCATTTGTTGTAGCATTTTTAAATGGAAAAAGAGTTGCGATACTGCAGGGAATTGCAAATCAACCAGAAATTGTTAACCAGTCGCAGGTGAATACAAATAACAATCAGCAACCCGCTGTAACAGGTATTGCGCCTGCCAATAATCTCGAGGAAATAAAAGGGCTGCTTTACACTGTGCAGGTTGGCGTTTATTCAAGACCAGTTAGTTCTTCACAATTATTTAATGTTGCTCCATTATTCAGTGAAAGAATGTCTAACGGTTTAATAAAATATACAACAGGATTATACAATGATCTTAACAAAGCAAACATTGCGAAGAATGCCATTGTTAACATTGGAATACGCGACGCATTTGTATCAGCATATAACAATGGCAAGAGAACACCAATGGAAGAAGCCAAAAAATTAGAAGCGGGCGGGGCCGGTGTTTTTGCAAATCATCCTGATCTGAATAAAACACCTTCCACAAATGGTTCTTCATCAACAAATACAGCTTCTAATACTCCCCCGATTACAAATACACCTGCACCAAGTGAAGAAGGTGTAACTTATTCTATTCAAATAGGCGCCTTCAGAAGTGAAGTTCCTGTTGATGTAGCAAACAAATTTATAAGACTTGCCGCTACTCAAGGCGGGGTTAGGAGCACAAAAGACGACGCAGGGGTCACTATCTATTCTATTGGCAGCTTTTCTGCCCGGGAAGATGCTCAGAATTTAAAGCAAAAGGCCATTGATGCGGGTATTTCAGATGCTTTTATTATTTCATTTAAAAATGGCAAAAAGGTTCCTGCCACACGCTAATTCTTTTTAACTTTATTGTGTCTTTTAAAGTATCCAAAATGTATAGCGGCTTAACTAAAGAAAAATATTCGGAAAGTGTCCTTGTAGAAGAGGTGATCAACAAAAACCTTGTGGTTTATAACGACCATGTAAACACTTTCGAATACGTTATAGAATCTTTAATAAAAGTTTGTAAGCATGAGGTAATCCAGGCCGAGCAATGCACTTATCTTATTCACTACAAAGGAAAATGTGCGGTAAAAACAGGGGAGTATGATGAGTTGGAGTCTATGTGTACAGCATTGTTGGACAGAAATATAACAGCAGAAATAGAATAGGTTTATGAAGAAAATATTTTTTATAGCATTAATAACATTTGGCTTCTCTTGTTCAAAAGTACCTGTTACAGGTAGAAAGCAATTGAACCTTTTACCGGAAAGTATGATGCTGCAGACAAGTCTTTCCAGTTACAATGATTTTTTATCAAAGAATAAAAACAAAACGGTTTCTGTTGGTAACCCGGAGGCCGCAATGGTTCAAAGGGTGGGAAAGAATATTGCAGCCGCAGTGACCAGGTATATGAAACAAAAAGGATTAATAAAAAGAATAAAGGGATACAAATGGGAATTTAATTTGATCGATGATAAAACTGTTAACGCATGGTGCATGCCGGGAGGAAAAGTGGTTGTTTATACTGGCTTATTACCTGTTTCACAGGACGAAGCTGGGTTAGCAGTAGTAATGGGTCATGAAATTGCTCATGCAATCGCCCGTCATGGTAATGAACGTATGAGCCAGGGTTTGCTGGTACAAATGGGAGGCTTAGGTCTTGCTGTGGCATTATCACAAAAACCAAAAGAGACACAAAATCTTTTTATGCAGAGTTACGGCGCAGCTTCTACGCTGGGAGTACTTAAATATTCCAGGACACATGAATCTGAGGCCGATAAGATGGGGTTAATTTTTATGGCAATGGCAGGATATAATCCGCAATCTGCAGTTAGTTTTTGGGAAAGAATGGCGAAACAAGGTGGAGGCGCTTCACTGGAACTGCTGAGTACTCACCCTAGTGACGAAACAAGAATCAAGGATATTAAAGCTTACCTGCCACAAGCAACGAAATATTACACAAAAAAATAACATGTCACTCACCGTAGCTATTTTAATTATCCTTCTTGGATTGATCCTGTTATTGCTGGAGATACTTGTTATACCAGGTATAATTGTAGGGATAATCGGTGTATTACTTTCAATAGGAGGGATAATATCTGTTTATGTAAACCAGGGGAACACCGCTGGAAACATGGTGTTGTTAGGCACTTTAGTATCAACTGCTATAATGATCTATTTTACTTTCCGATCTAATACCTGGAAAAAAGTCAGTATTAACACATCTATCGATGGAAAAGTTAATACCTTTAACACAGAGCAAATTAAGGCAGGAGAAACCGGAGTTGCAATATCAAGGCTTGCACCTTCAGGTAAAGCCCTGGTGAATGGGATTCAGGTTGAGGTTCATTCAATGGAAGGATATATAAATGAAGGTACTTCCATTATTATTGCTAAAGTTGACGAAAATAAAATCATAGTTAAATCTAAATCATAAAAAAATGTCCGGAAACGTTGCCATTTATTTCGCTGTTGCCATTGGAAGTATAATAGGATTATTTATACTTCTTTATTTAGTTCCTGTAGGCTTGTGGTTCTCTGCACTCTTATCAGGAGTAAGAATTTCATTGATCCAGCTAATATTTATGCGTTGGAGAAAAGTTCCGCCATCTATTATTGTTAACGCAATGATCAACTCTACAAAAGCGGGATTAAAAATTACAAGAGATGAATTGGAAGCACACTTTCTTGCGGGCGGTCATGTACAGTCTGTAGTAAACGCATTGATCTCTGCAGACAAAGCGAACATACCACTCGATTTTAAATCTGCAACAGCTATTGACCTTGCAGGCCGTGATGTATTTGAAGCGGTACAAATGTCGGTTAACCCAAGAGTAATAAACACACCTCCGGTATCTGCAGTTGCAAAAAACGGAATTCAATTAGTAGTAAAAGCGAGGGTAACGGTGAGAACAAACATTAAACAATTGGTTGGAGGAGCAGGAGAGGAAACAATTTTAGCAAGGATTGGTGAAGGTATTGTAACGACGGTAGGTTCTGCACACGATCACAAAACAGTATTAGAAAATCCTGACCAGATATCAAAAACAGTTTTGAATAAAGGTTTGGATGCGGGAACAGCGTTTGAAATTTTATCTATTGATATTGCAGATATAGATGTTGGAGAAAACATTGGTGCAAAATTGCAGACAGAACAAGCTACAGCCGATCTAAAAGTAGCGCAGGCAAAAGCCGAAGAAAGAAGAGCAATGGCTGTTGCATATGAGCAGGAGATGAAAGCCAAAGCACAGGATGCAAGGGCAAAAGTAATTGAAGCAGAAGCCGAAGTACCAAAAGCAATGGCAGAAGCTTTCAGAAATGGAAACCTGGGTATAATGGATTATTATAAAATGCAGAATATACAGGCCGATACAAGCATGAGAGATGCAATAGCTAAGCCGCAACAAGGTAAAGGCGGACCTATAGATAAGAAAGAATAATTTTTTACCTTTGTATGGTCATTAGCACCCGTAGCTTAACTGCCCGCCCGAACGCCCGCCTGAACACATTCGGGCACGTACCCGTTCGGTACGCGGGGATAGAGCAAAGGCACAGTAAACAAATTAAATAGTAATTGCACCCGTAGCTTAACTGGATAGAGTATCGCACTACGGATGCGGAGGTTGGGGGTTCGACTCCCTCCGGGTGCACAAAATGCCTCTGATAAAATTCAGAGGCATTTTTTATTAAGTTAATTTATGTAACACACGGATTACAAATCCGCGGTGCAACGCTCACGATGAATTTTCATTAATTCTTTGAAATTTCAAATTGCACTGAAAAAATGGGCCTTTTTTCTATGGTTTTTTCAGTGAAGAAAAAGGAATAAAAAAGCACTCTCAAATTTGCAAATCCTGTTGTACACTCCTGGCAGTCGCCGGTCAAGCACCATAATATGAGTACAGACAGTATAAATTATTTCTATAAAATAGAGGATATATTTTAGAAGCAGAGAAAAAACAATTACCCTATCCGAAAGATTTAAAAGTATTCAAGATAACCATACTGTTTATTAGTATTGGTATTTAACACTAGCGGCGGAACATTTGACCTAAATAAAAAATTATATATTTATAATATGAAATTTATCTCTTTAAATATTCTATTAATTTTTTTGGTAAGCTTGGATGTATTTTCTCAAAAGTTATCCGTAGATTTTGTCGGCCTAACCGGTAATAAATCCAATGATTTGGAAGCTGAATTGTTCTATTTGCCAGAAGTTAATTCTAAGAATACAAAAGGTGTATTTTATTCTGAAGGATATTCTTACCAGCTACTCTTGAATATCTATTTTCGGACTGGAAAAATGCCAAAAGATGGAACAAAGAATGTTTTATATAAAATTGATGGCACGAACAAAAAATATTACTCACGTTTGTATAAGGAAATTCAGGCGAATCCGGATAATTTCACAAAAATTTATGCGATTGATTATGAGCAAAATTTTAAAGCAGCTTGTGCCGCATCATTATTTTTAATACCTGTAGATTTTTCGTCAGGGATCAAATATCCATATCCGGAAAAAATAAGAGAAGTAATAGAAAGCAACAAATATAATGAGATCTATTTTAATGGATTCCCCAGTTTTTTAAATGATACTGCGAATTTTAAAAATTATGTTAATAATATTAGAAATCATTTAATAGAAGATGAAAAGGTATTTCAGAATTATTATAAAGATAATTTTGAAAACTTTAAAATGTTGGTAGAAAATTTATATCAGAGTATAGAATATGTGGAATTAAAAAAAAGAGATCCACAAGCTGCGGAAATAAAAGGAACAAATTACATGTATTCTAATATTAAAAAAATATTAGAAGGCAATTCGAATTTAACAAATAATGTTGTCTTTTTAAATTCTCACGATTATATAAAAAATAGTACGTATTCAATTTCTCTTATAGATTTATTTGTTAAAAATGTTCCATCCGTCAGCGTTTCATCTGTACAGTTTATTGATAAACCTATTTTAAAAGATTTTTATGATATTAAAGTTGCGTTTTAGTGAGTTGATATTTGCCATATATTTTTTTAAGTTCTCGGAAATAAAATACAGGATGTTGATTTAACCTACAATATCAACGGCTGGTTAAAAGCAATTAATAATCCGATAAGTACCGGAACCTACGCCAATGAAAGTAATGAGGGTGGTACTGACACTGTTACACCTCAGGTACCTCAAGGAGCTACTATGGCAAATGACATATATCGCTTTAGGGTTAGGAGGGCCACAAGAGTAATACATTCTAAAGGATGGACTTTCAAAGTTGAGTTAAGAAAATTTTAAATTAACGAAAGTATAAAATAAGGTATCTTTGTTAAAAAGATTGACCCTCGTATTTCACGGAAAAATGCACCCGTTCGCACGGATATCGTGGTGTAAGCTAAAGCGTAGTTACCCGTGCGCCAACTTTTTGATCTACCTTCGTTAAGACTTCGGCAGATAAATATGAAGTTCGAAATTTGTATTCATTTTCACGCCAGTGAAACGAAACAGCATCCCAAAAAAAACGCCCCGAAATTCGTGGCGTTTTTGCATCATTAACCTAGCTACTTATTCATCTTTAGGTTCTTCTTTTTTATTTTTCTTAGTTTTTGCTTTTACACCTTTAATCTTCACTTCCTGCTTTTCTGTATTCAATTCAATTTCAATTGAATCTCCTTCAGTAAGGTTAGACATTAAAATCTCTTCAGCCAGAGGATCTTCAATCAATTTCTGGATCGCACGTTTCAACGGACGGGCTCCAAACTGCGAACCAAAACCCTCGTTCGTGCGGATATCGGAGTGTAAGCCAAAGCGTAGTTATCCGTGCGCCTAAACAATTAATTGCATACAATTTGATAATACGTACGGATACCTTTCACACTTGCAGCGCTACATATCCGTGCGAACGGTATACTCATTATTTACTATTTTCAATACTTCCTCAAAGAATCCATTCGAGTGTAGAGGAGATAGCAACAGATTGAGCTACATTATTTGCTAATGCACTACTAATATTTAGATTAGGATTAGTATTAACGATAATCTTTAGTCATGTAATATCAAGGAAATAAACTTTGAAAAGATTACCAGCGAACCAGATCCAATTTATCGACTACATTAAAATGTTTATCCCTCGAAACAAGAGTAATATGATGTTGTACACTCAATGCAGCAATCCAAATATCATTTTCAGGAATTGGAGTTCCTTTGTCTTTAAGTTGATTTTTTATTTTCCCGTAAACTTTGGCAGTAATTTTATCACAGGGAATGATAGTAACATATTCGGCCAGGTGATCAATCTTCTCAATATTAGATTTTTTCTGTGCAGATTTTTCAGCACCAAAGTACATTTCACCCAATGCAGCAGACGGAATATATATTTCTACCCCAGACTTTATATAATCAATTACAGATTTTTCTTTATTAAAGAAGGCAATAAGGATATTGGTATCCAGCAGAAATTTACCACTCATTCTTGTCGATGCTTTCACAGCCTTCCTCAATAGCCAATTCCATTTTTTTTAGGTCACTTTTTTTAATAGAACCGGCAAGAGAAAGTAATTCCTTGTTTTTATTATCTTTTTTGCCTGATTTTTTTAACAGGTTTTTCAGATAATCTAAAACACTGAGTTGTTCTGCCTTATCAAGAGAATGCAAATAATTCAAGATTTTATTATCAATAGTTCTATCTGTCATTTATATTAATTTTTACCCTGCAAATATACTTTAAAAACATAAAAATAACAAGATGCACTGAGCATTACAGCTATGACGCGCATGGTTATTGTATGCATACGTATGTTTGAACTGCATCGCTCACGATAAATTTTCAGTAATCTTTGAAATTTCAAAATGAGACTTCATTTCAAAAAAAAATGCCCCGAACTTTCGGGGCATTTTTGCATCATTAACCTAATTACTTATTCATCTTTAGGCTCTTCTTTTTTATTCTTCTTAGTTTTTGCTTTTACACCTTTAATCTTCACTTCCTGCTTTTCTTTATTCAATTCAATTTCAATTGAATCTCCTTCAGTAAGGTTAGACATTAAGATCTCTTCAGCTAGAGGATCTTCAATCAATTTCTGGATCGCACGTTTCAACGGACGGGCTCCAAACTGAGAATCAAAACCTTTATCGGCAATAAAATCTTTTGCCGCATCGGTGATCTTAACTGTGTAACCAAGATCGTTGATACGTTGATACAAGCTTTGCAATTCAACATCAATAATTTTACGGATGTCTTCGTTGCTAAGGTTGTTGAATATAATTACATCATCTATACGATTCAGGAACTCAGGAGCAAATGCTTTTTTCAATGCATTCTCAATTACACCTTTCGCGTTTTCATCGGCAGAGTCTTTTTTAGCAGTAGTGCTGAATCCGACACCTTGTCCAAAATCTTTTAACTGGCGTGAGCCAATGTTAGAAGTCATAATGATCACTGTATTTTTGAAGTCAACTTTTCTTCCCAAGCTGTCTGTTAACTGTCCATCATCCAATACCTGTAACAACAAGTTAAACACATCCGGATGTGCTTTCTCTATCTCATCTAATAATACAACAGAGTAGGGGCGACGTCTTACTTTTTCTGTAAGCTGTCCTCCTTCTTCATAACCCACATATCCCGGAGGCGCTCCAACAAGACGAGACACAGCAAATTTTTCCATGTACTCACTCATGTCAATTCTCACCAATGCATCATCGTTATCAAACATATAACGTGAAAGTAATTTCGCTAACTGCGTTTTACCAACACCTGTTGGTCCAAGGAAAACAAATGAACCTATTGGTTTGTTCGGATCTTTTAATCCGGCACGGTTACGTTGTATAGCCTTAACAATTTTCTTGATCGCTTCATCCTGGCCAATAACTTTTCCTCTAAGGTCCTCGAACATGGATAACAACCTGTTGCCTTCATTTTGCGCAACACGCTGAACAGGAACACCTGTCATCATCGCAACAACTTCAGCAACGTTATCTTCGCTTACTGTTTCGCGGTGAGTTTTAGTTTCCTCTTCCCATTGTTTCTTCGCAGCTTCCAATTGTTCTAATAACTGACGCTCTGTATCTCTAAGTTTAGCAGCTTCTTCATATTTCTGGCTGCGTACAACTTTGTTTTTTTCTTCTTTAATGTCCTCTATCTTTTTCTCGATCTCCAATACATTTTTAGGAACATTAATGTTTTTAATGTGTACACGTGATCCGGATTCATCCAAAGCATCAATAGCTTTATCCGGCAAATGACGATCAGTGATATACCTTGCAGTTAACGTAACACAAGCTTTTATCGCTTCATCAGTATAAGCAACACTGTGATGCTCTTCGTATTTAGATTTAATGTTATGCAATATCTGTATCGTCTCATCAACAGTAGTAGGCTCCACCATTACTTTCTGGAACCTTCTCTCTAATGCTCCGTCTTTCTCTATGTATTGACGATATTCATCAAGAGTTGTTGCACCAATACATTGTATCTCACCGCGTGCAAGAGCAGGTTTAAACATATTGGATGCATCCAGTGATCCTGAAGCGCCTCCAGCACCTATAATAGTATGTATCTCATCGATGAATAAAATAACATCTGGCGATTTTTCCAATTCGTTCATCACCGCTTTCATACGCTCTTCAAATTGTCCGCGGTATTTTGTACCCGCTACTAATGAAGCGAGATCAAGCGTGATCACACGTTTACCAAACAATACCCTTGAAACTTTTTTCTGAATGATACGCAATGCAAGACCTTCTGCAATAGCAGATTTACCAACACCCGGTTCACCAATAAGAATAGGATTATTCTTTTTTCTACGGCTCAATATCTGCGATACGCGCTCAATTTCTTTTTCTCTTCCTACAATAGGATCAAGCTTTCCGTCTTCGGCAGCTTTGGTCAAATCTCTTCCGAAATTATCCAGTACAGGAGTTTTCGATTTAGCATCGGTACCTTTTTTAGCTCCGGCGCTAAAGCTTGCTGAATCGTCATCAGAATCATCATCAGTAGCACTGCCAGGGAATTCCGCTTTAGGGTCTATGTTCATCATTTCTAGTTCTTGTTTTACAAGATCGTAATCGATCCCAAATTTGTGTAATGATTTAGTTGCAACATTATCTTCATCTTTCAGAATAGAAAGCAGTAAATGTTCTGTTCCTATTACCTGGCTCTTAAAAAGTTTTGCCTCAAGGTATGTGATCTTCAATGCACGTTCAGCTTGTTTTATAAGCGGGATATTGCCCGAAGGATTTGTTTTTTTTGTAGTAACGGCTATTGATTGTTCAACAGCTTTACGCAATTCAACAAGGTTAACTTTTAAAAGTTTAAGCAGTTTTATTGCCATGCCTTCACCTTCTCTTATAATGCCAAGCAAAAGATGTTCGGTTCCAATATAGTCATGCCCCAATCGTAATGCCTCTTCACGGCTGAATGTAATTACATCTTTTACCCTGGGTGAAAATTTAGCTTCCATAATAAAATATTTGCACTATTAATAAT
>CAZQIC010000038.1:0-35227 GCA_964593555.1 uncultured Bacteroidia bacterium
TTCTCTGACAATGATTTTATTTTAGAACGCCAAAATGTTTATAAAAGCGGATGGTACAGGGCCGTTGACATTTGGCGTCAGGGAAGAGTTTACGTAGACAATTAAAAATATGCAGTATCGCTCAGACGACAATAAAAATTTAATGCTTTTTGGCAGCAGATCAGTGATCGAGGCCGTTCGAGCCGGTAAAGAACTGGACAAAATTCTTATTCAGAATAATGTATCTAACGAACTTATCGCCGAGATAAAAAAACTGATCAGGGATCATAATATTCCTTTTCAATATGTTCCCGCTGAAAAACTAAACAGGTTAAGCAGCAAAAATCACCAGGGAATTATCGCTTATCTCGCAAGTGTTGATTATCAAAAAATAGAAAATATTTTACCGGCGCTTTTTGAAGAAGGGAAAACACCGTTGCTGCTTATACTTGACAGAATAACTGATGTTAGAAATTTTGGGGCTATAGCTCGTACTGCAGAATGTTCCGGAGTCAACGCAATTATTATCCCCTCACGTGGTGCCGCGCAGATAAATGGAGATGCCATAAAAACATCAGCAGGCGCTTTGCATGATATCGCGGTTTGCAGGAGCGAAAATTTAAAATCTACATTGGATTATCTAAAAGAAAGTGGCCTTAAATTAATTTGCTGTACCGAAAAAAGCGATAAGTTTTATTATGACGCTGACCTTTCCACTCCTACTGCCATAATCATGGGATCGGAAGAAGATGGCATCTCTGCAGAATACATCAAACGTTCTGACGACAATGTTAAGATCCCATTAATGGGAAAAATTGAATCATTAAATGTTTCTGTTGCAACAGGTATAATTCTATACGAAGCTGTTAGGCAAAGAAAAAACCTACATGGCTGATAAATTACTAAAGCCTTTTTTAAATATTCTTTTAGTTTGTCTTGCACTATTTTTTGTTGCAAGAGTAGTCATCGAAAAACGAGACCTGATCGCCATCGATGGCGATGGTAAAGGATATTACGCTTACCTTCCGACAATCATTTTTGGCCACTCACTTGACTGGGAAAAACTAAATGAATCCAAGCCCGGATATACAAATGACTTTGTAAATGAAATTGATGGAAAAAAAATAAATAAATATTCTCCGGGGGTAGCAATATTCATCTTGCCATTTTTTCTTCTTACAGTCATAGCAATATTTATTAGTGGTCATTATGCCGTTGGCCCTACCTGGTTTTCCGCCGGATTTCAATATGGAGTTCTTCTCGCCGGAATGTTCCATTTATTTATCGGTTTAATATTTCTTAAAAAGTTCCTGCAAACATATTCCATCAATGAAAAAAACATTTTAATTACAATCCTTTCTTTTTTGTTTGGAACAAATCTTCTATACTATTCTTTATATGAACCCTCCATGTCGCATGTGTACGCCTTTTGCTGCATTAATGCGTTTGTATACTACTCAAGAAAATTTTTCTTATGTGCACAGAGCCGCCATTTTTATCTTGCCATCTTATTATATGGACTTGCCATTTTAATTCGGCCAACGCATGTATTTCTGATCCTGCTTATTCCTTTTTTGAGAGAAGGGAAAAACAGCACATCAACGCTTTTTAATAAAAAAAACATTCTCGTTGGTACAGTAATATTTCTATTGATTATCTCTATACAAATTATCCTCTGGTACGCTCAAACAGGTCACTTTTTTGTAATGTCTTACACCAATGAAGGTTTCTACTTCTTATATCCCGAATTTTTTAATGTTCTGTTCAGTTTCCGTAAAGGACTTTTTATTTACACCCCCTTATTACTCATTGCAGTACTTGGATTGATACCACTCTTCAAACAATATAAAAGAAAAACTATTTTTCTGATCTCATTTATTACCCTTATCACCTATATCCTATGTTCCTGGTGGAACTGGTATTACGGCGACAGCTTCGGACAAAGAGCTTTCATTGACTATTATATCTTGTTCGCCATCGCCTTTGCATTTCTATTGGAGAAAAGTAAGCCTATTATTAAAAAAATAATTTTATCATCCTCCGTCATTTTTATTTTTTTAAACCTCATTCAAACCTACCAATACAAAACGGGTATCATTCATCCTGATGCAATGAATTTTGAAAAATACAAGACTGTATTTTTAAGAACCGGAAGCGATTACAAATATTCATTGACGGGAGCCCCTGAATTATTTTATATCTCCAATGGAAAATCAATTACAAAGACTTACCATCCTTATATGATGAATTCCGATAGCACAAAAACAGCTTCACTTACTATTGACAAAAATGAATATGGCATGCTCTTGGAAACAGAGATCAATGAAACTTCTTTATCGGGCAAACGAGCATATATATCTGTTAACATCAGTAACGATAAACCATTCGTGGAACCTGATCATGAAACTCGGCTTGTTGTAAGCCTAACGCATAGCAACGGCGATGTCTATTTTCGTAAAAGCGAAAAGCTATTCAGCATCGAAAAACAAGACAAAGTACAACAGCAGGAATTTGGATTCAGGCTTCCCACTATTCATTCAAAAGATGACAAACTAAGTGTTTATGTATGGAACAAGGATAAAAAAGAATTTTCAATTTACGATACTAAGATCGAACTTTGGGAAGCAAACGACTGATGCAAATAGATAAAAAAAATATTTACTTTTTACTACTGTGCCTCGTAGCCTTTTTATCAAGGCTTCCATTTCTCTTTGCAGGATACGGAGTTGAAGAAGATTCCTGGGGAATTGCGCTTGCAGCGCACAATACAAAGGCAACAGGAGCTTGACCTTTTGTTGCTTTTGTGTCAAGACAAAAGCAAATCAGTCTGTTTTTAAAACCTCCAGCTCAAAAAAGGTTCTAACCTGCTTCAATAGCCTCCACCATTGGTAAGAACAAGAGATAAAATAATTTTATCCCCGCTGAAAAATCGTTAACTTTATGGAAACTAAACCTATTACAATGAAAGGAATAAGTTATATAACCGATGACAAGAACCGGAAAAAATCCGTTGTCATTGACTTAAATATCATAGAAGAAAAAGAAGAAGAGATACACGAATTTATAGACGTGTTAATAGCAGAGTCGAGAAAAGACGATGAACTGATAAGCTGGGAAGCCGCAAAAAAACACCTGAAGAAAAAACGTAAAATTTGAGCTACCAGGTTGCTATCCGCAAACAGGCGTTGAAAGAAATGGACCGCCTGCCTACAAAAACCAGTCGCCAGATCAGTAAAGCTATAGACCAACTGGCAGAAAATCCCCGGCCACACGGATGTAAAAAATTAAAAGGAGAACACGAATACATGTGGCGCATCCGCGTAGGAGATTACCGTGTATTATATATTATCGAAGACCAAATAAAAATAGTAGAAGTAAGAAAAATAGGACACCGCAAAGATATTTACGAATAGATCAACCCCACCCTCACAGCCCTTCTGTAGTTTTTTAAAGCTTGTCCTGAGTTCATCGAAGGGCACACTTTTTGTATCATTCCAGGAAATTATTTATTCTTTATTGTGGGTGGTAGAATAAACAAAACTGCATTATTATACCAATGTTTGTTCTAAAAGATACAATCGCATTAGAACAAATACATTGGTACATGCCGCCCCGCCTGCCACGAGGCATGGTAGCTTAATGTTTAAGCTTTATTTAAAAGATATTACAGAAAGCTAATCGGTATTAAGTCAATTTGTAATCGACTTTTAGTATGAAGTTCCATATAAAATTTTGTAACGAAGTTGTAAATGCAAAATATTTTTGAAATGTAAACCAAGCAACTACGATACATCGTAGGTTTGCTTGTGGAAAAACCCGAGAGTGGTGTATATTTGCTTAAACAATGGGAAAACATTTAAAATTCAATGGTTCGACTCCAATCACCTCCACCACCGTAACAAGGTACATGACTAACCACAGGAATCAATATCTGTAAAAGTGGCGGTTGCGAAATAGAAACTGTTTCGGTTTTTATACATCCAACCGCATCCGTAACTTGTATAGTATAATTTCCTGCCGGCAATCCACTGGCAGTTGAAATTGCACCTCCGGATGGAAACCAATTATAAGTGTATGCCCCAGTTCCTCCCGCAGCCAATACTGTTGCCGTTCCATTGGAAAAACCAAAACAACTCACATCGGCATGAGAAACAGAAACGGAAGGGCCATTCACATTAATGTATGCGCTCTTTGTCAAGGAATCTTTTCCACATGTAGTTTCAACAACAAGCTTTACCCCAAAACTTCCGCTATTTGTATAGGTAATACCAGTCGGGTTTCTTTGTGTTGATGAAGAAGGTGTAGCTCCGGCAAATGTCCAATAGTATTTATTGTCAGTAGTGTCACAAATATTTGTTACATCAGTAAAGTTAATTGGGCTATTTACACAAATATTATTTTGTGAACCAGCAAAATCAACTGTCAAATTATTTTTTATTCCGCAAGTGTTCATACAGATTTGTGTAATAAACGCATCCGAACTTAAAGATCCGGTTCCTCCCATATGGGTGGTTTGAAAAGCACCCGGCGTAACAAGATATGGCCCATCAGTTTTTCCGGTGATGTATGCAAAACCACCTCCAAGGGCAAGATGCTCTCCCATATCCATATCATCATGACCGAGGTCCCCGATATAACCAGAACAAATACGATTTCCTAACGGATCAAATTTTGCAATAAAGCTTTCTTCAGGGCTAATAAATAAAGTTCCTGTGTTAGCAGTTTGATATGCACAACTTGTAACCGGGAAATTCCAACTGTAAGCATCTCCCGTTACGAAAATATTTCCGGCGTTATCCGTAGCAATTCCGCTTCCCTCGTCTTCTAAATTACCACCAAGAAAAGTTGCCCATTTTAATACTCCTGTTTTATTGAACTTTACAATAACAACCTCCATGCCAATCATCTTTACAGGTTGAAAACATCCTGCTGTTACAGGAAAATTAGCTGAGGTAGTTTTCCCAGTAAAAATCACATCGTCGTTATTTCTATCGGTACAAACAGATTCCGGCTGATCCGCATTTGTGCCCCCATAATAAGTAGACCAGTTTAATACCCCTGCGCTTGTGAAGTGTGATATAAATCCATCAGATCCACCAACGACAGTTGATTGGAATGGAGATAATAATTTAAAATTGGCGGAATTAGTGATACCAACAACAACAATATTATTTTGTGAATCTGTAGTAATACCATATCCCCTTTCACTCCCTGATCCTCCCCAATATCCTCCCCAGGCTTTTGTACCATTCGCCCTGTATTTTGTAATGATTGCATCTTCTCCGCCTCCATTAAAACTATTAAGATTAGTACCAGTAACCATCGTTGGGAAGCTACCATTCGTATACCCCGTAACAATAACATCCGAATTCAAATCAGTTGTTATACTACTGTTCACCCAGCTATCCAAACCAGCGCCACCTAAGTATGTTGCCCATGTTATGCCACCTGAAGAATTAAATTTTGCAACAAACGCATCGATTCCACCACCGTAAGTCCCTTGGAATGCACCGGGAACAGGTAGATTACTCGAGCTTGTACTTCCACAAATTAAGACGTTACCTGTTTGATCTGTGGAAACAGCGTGGCCTACTTCTGCCATGCTTCCTCCATAATACGTGCACCACAATAGGACACCTGCCTTATCAAATTTCGCAATGTATGCATCTTGTGTTCCCGAAATCGTTCCCCTAAATGCACCAAATGAAACAGGGAAATTTACAGAACTGGTATAACCTGTTGTTAATACATTTCCATTCAAATCACACGTTATTCCCCATCCAAAATCATTTAATGATCCTCCAAGGTAAGTTACCCAGGGGTCGATAATCAAACTATAGTCATGATTATAATTACCAATACGAAAAGAAACTTCATTATCGTGAAGTTCATACTCAATTTTAACATCCACTATTTTTTCGTTGATGAGTTGATACGAGCGGGGGATTTTTTCTTCGATCGTTCCAAGGTCGGTCTCCATTTTTAAAATCCCGTCATCCAAAAAAATATTCTTTGCTCCTGAATATTTAATATTAATTTTCTCCGGGCTTGCTCCACTGTTTAGGATGATATCGTATTTAAAACTTCCCTTGCTGCCGGGATAATAAACGATATCTGTATTATCGTAAATGTTTTTCTGGAGAACCTTTTCATAGTTTTTAACTGATATTATTCCCTGCGGACAATGGGCGATATAATAGTTATTCTCACCAATAAGCGGATTAAAAGACAGGAATTCCGTCTTAGTATTTGCATTAACAAAATCAGCATCGAGGCGATAAGCGCTGTATTGCTCATTGCTTTTGGATATTAAAGCATCGTTTGAAAATTCTTCATCCTTACTTTTTTCTTCACTTGCATCAACGCGGGTTAACACTTGTGAAAATCCCGTGTTTCTAAGATAAACGGCACCAGAAGATATATTGTATTTAAATAATAAATCAGGACGTGGGTTCCCCAGCACATCAATAAGTTGTCCTTTATTTTCAATAAAACCTTGAGAGGGCAATTGTTGTTTTTGTTCAATTGAAACCGCGTCAGCATAATTCCAAAAAAACATCAGGCAGAAAAATAATTTCAGCTTACGTAATGGGGATTGTTTAAAAAACAACATTTAAAAACCAGGGACTAGTAAAATGAAGTGTAAATAAAATAAAAAAGCTCACTTTTGCTTAGATCTGATTCTTCATTTGTACACTTGATAAGAGAAAAAAGTTTATCCTTATAAATTGCAGAAGCTTCATTTTCCTCTATTACGTGGCAGTTTAAAGTCTCTATTTGTTTCATGTTATTACGTTTTGATTAGCTATATCAAACATAACCTCCATATAACAGAAACTCTATTCATTTGTGGGTGGATTATTGGAGGTCCGATTATTGTGGCCCCTCCTTTAATTTAAGCTCTTGTTTTAATTGCTACCGCCAATTATCTGAACTTCTTCCAGGAGCTCCTCCAACTTTGGATCATTTCCATATTCATTTGGACCCTCAGTCCCTTTCCTGCAAGCAAGTATAAGGTTGTAAATTGGAATGAGGCAATACCAGCCACTTTTATTTATATCATGCATTCTTCTTACGCCCACAGCAATAGTTGGAACAAGAACCGCCATACTATATAATGTATCCAAAAGATTAATTTTTGATAATGAAAGCACTACAGAAATCAAAACGCTAAACAAAGTGAAATACCAATACTCTTTTCTTCTTGCTCTACCACTAAAAGTTGCGTACTTTTTCAATACTAATAAATACCATTTCATACTATTTGTTTTTTTATAGAAAATTAATTATTCTATTTTCTTGCGCATTGATTGTTGCTGGGCCAATGGCAATTAAAGACATAAGGAACAATCCTATGATCATCTAACTCTAAACAGTTTACTGACCGAGAAATTGTTTTTCACTTATGAGTTACTCTACATTGTGCGTGGATCCTGACACACAGTAAAACATGCACTTTGCTGGCAAACGGTCATCATTGTAGCAAGCTGCTGCGCTGGACTAGAAGGACATAGTATCGAAACCCTGACCAATGAAACTATTATTGGTATGGTTGTCTGAACTGCAGTAGCACCTCCCTGAATTGTATTTACTTCCTCTTTAGATAAGTTGGTGGAAAAACTACGCACACTAAGTTCTTCTAAATTCATTTTTGTTTTTTTCATATTATATTTTTTAAATGGTGAACTTTATTTTGATGCACTGACTTGAAACCAGTGCATCAAAATTATTACATATAGTAAATTGGTTGAGTACAGCCCATTTCAGCTTGCGATTCAAATGTAACCGGTTCAGGAGGCTGAGGAGCTGGAGGAGCTGGCTGAGGCGCACTTGCTTTCCTGATAGTTGGACAAGCCAGCACCGAAATCACAACAATTGGAACTATAATTGGAGTTGAACCTCCATCTACAGTATTCGTTTCGCTGGTGGATAGAGTAGTAACAAAACTATCTACTTTAATTTGTTCTAAATTTATTTTTGCTCTTTTCATATTTTTGTTTTTAAAATTCTTATCCAAACCTAGCCCGGATGCTAAAAAAAGTTCAACAATTAATAATATTATTATTGTAAGTCCGATTTATTGCGTCTATAAAAACAAAACCATAACTCTTTTCGTCATTTTAAAAAGTAAAATCGGACCCCCAATAATGATGTGAATATAAATTGAGTTCAAAAAAATTTCAGCCTAGTTTAGATGATCATGAAAAAAATCATCCCTATTCTCCTTTTATTATCCGCAAGGCTTTATTCAACCAACGAAAGCAGCGTTAATAACAATGGTTCATTTACAGAAAACAAAGGGCAGATCATTGATGTGTTAGGCCAACCAAGACCGGATATATTTTTTGTAGCGGAGCAGCCCGGCATGAAAATATATTTTCGCAAAACAGGAATAAGTTATGTGCTTATCAAAAACAAAAACGAGAATAATACAGATCATAGTGCGAATGGACAGCAGGAGAACTTGCTGGGTCACAGAATTGACATGGACTTTGTTAATAGTAACAACCATCTTCAAATAATTTCTCAGCGCGAAGTAACTGGCGGCAATAATTATTACTATGACCATTGCCCACAAGGAATTAAAGATGTAAAATCATTTGAAAAAATAATATACAAAAATGTATTTCCTAAGATCGATCTTGTATTCTATACTTCACAAAATAAGGGCTTAAAGTATGATGTTGTTGTAAATCCCGGCGGCAACCCTTCTGATATAGCCTTTAAATACACCGGACAGGATAACTTAGAAATTGAAAATGGGGATTTGAAAATTAAAAATTCCCTTGAGGATGTGACGGAGAGTATGCCAAAAGTTTATCAAAATATAAATGGAAAAATCATTGATGTTAAAGCCCACTACAAATTAAATAGTTCCACTATAAACTTTGAACTTTCAAACTTTGATCATAATTCCCCCTTAATTATTGATCCTTGGTGCACCTATTTCGGTGGATCGTTGGCCGAACAAGGAAAGGATATAAAAGCGGATAATAACGGGAACATAATTTTTGTTGGCACAAGCGGGTCCACTAACTTTCCTACCTCTATCGGTGCGCACCAGACAAATTTAATTGGCATGGTTGATGCCTTCATTGCAAAATTTAACAGCTCGGGACAAAGGATATGGGTGACATATTATGGAGGGTCCAGTTTTGATGAATTTAACTCTGTAGATGTTGATGCTCAAAACAATGTTTTTGCTTGCGGTGCAACCATGTCAGGGAATTTAGCCTTAAGCGCCCCATCTCACCAGCCCATAAAAAAAAGATTAAATGACATTATTATTGCAAAATTTACTCCTTCCGGTTTTTTAGATTGGTCGACATTTTACGGCGGAGATAGTACGGATATAGGTTGTGGTATTAGCATAGATAAAAATAACGATGTTGTAATTGTCGCTCGTACATCCTCAACATCAATTACATTACCCGTTTCTCCGGGAGCAATCCAAAGTAATCGAAACGCAAGATATGTAACCACGTTGGTAGCAAAATTCTCAAATATTGGTTCCTTCATATGGTCAACGTATTTTGGTGGTGCAATAGAGGATGATGTTACAGGTGTGGATACCGATAATAATAATGATATTATTTTTGTCGGGCTTACACGATCTAAAGACTATCCCACATTAGCTGCTGGGGGCGGCACCATATTCCAAAGCGCAAAACCCGGAGTAGTGGAGTTAAGTTCTTTTGTAACAAAAGTGAGTGGCGTAAACGGGGTTCCTATATGGTCAACCTATTGCGGGGGTAGTTACGAAGACACCTTTGGTATCACCGTGGCGGCAGATGCTGTGAATGATGTATATGTAGCCGGTACAACGTATGGTCCGGGGACGTTTCCCGTGACAGCCGGTTGTTTTCAACCTTTGCATGGCGGGGGGCTTGCGGAATCATACCTGGCAAAGTTTAACGCTAACGGTAGTTTACTTTGGGCTACCTATATAGGCGGAAGTGGTAAAGACGAGTCTTTTGGATTAGTAATTGATAACAACAATGACATATATGTATCAGGAGATACATACAGTAACGATTTTCCAACAACTACTTGCGCTTATGCTACAGGCCCTGCACCCTGCTTCAGCCGATTCGGCTGTGAATGTGGTTACATATTTAAATTTGATCCCTATGGAAATCGATTGTGTTCTGGATATATTCCCTGGGCTGGATCGCATAGTGAAGAATTCTCAATAGCTGAATACAAAGGATCTGTTTACATACTATGTTCCTCTACTAATTACTCACTTGTTCCAACAACACCCGGTGCATTCCAACCTACATACAATGGTTGGGATATAGTATTAAACAAGTTATGTGGATTTACCTGTGGATTAAACAACAGATCATCTGATTTTTTTGCAAGCAAAACAGATTTATGTATCGGAGAAACAACAAACTTTACATCCATATATACAAGTTGTGATACATCACAAACATCTTGGTTATGGAATTTTCAGGGTGCAGTTATTCCAACTTCAACGCAAAAAAGACCCAGTGGTATTAGTTATAGCTCTCCCGGAAGTTATAATGTTACCTTAATTGTAACTACACCATGTGATACTGATACGGTAATAAAAGCAGGATACATAAATATACATCAGTCGCCTTTGGCATCTTCGCATGCAACGGGGTCTGCTGGATCAACAGGAAATATATGCAATGGACAAACTGCAACACTAACTGCAAATGCTTCCGGCGGACTACCGGCATATACCTATAATTGGAGCTTAGGTAATACAGGAGCCACAGTTACTGTTGCACCAAGCACCAGCAGTGTTTACCAGTTAACTGTTACTGATAGCCGGGGTTGCAGCACAGTAACGCAAACATCTGTTACTGTTTTTTCTCTTCCTGCAGTTTCATTATTAGTAACAAAAATCACAGAAGCATGCGATTCAATTTGTATTGATCATTTAAATACTTCTCCGTCAAGTGTAACGGTTAACTGGACATCCGACAATGGAATAAGCAATACAGGCAATGTATCTTATCGTTGTTATTATCAATCCGGAATTTATTCTTTAAGCTTAACCGTAACAGATAATAATGGCTGCACAGGATCATTAATACATTTTGATACGGTACTCATCCATCCACGTCCGATTGCAAATTTTATGGTTAATCCAACTACGACAACAATAGCAAACCCCATAGTAAACTTTACCAATCAAAGCGCTTCATATAATACATGGATATGGAATTTTGGAGATGGAGTAACAGACAACCTACAGCTAAATCCATCGCACTCCTATGATAATGTTGGCTTTTATTGTATTCTGCTTACGGTAGCCAACGAAGTGGGATGCGAGGACACTTCTGAAAAATGTATTGATGTGGAGCCAGAATTTGTGTTTTATATCCCAAATACTTTTACTCCAAACGGCGATGGAACAAATGATTCCTTTTTACCAAAAGGAATAGACATTAATGGTGATGCTCAAATGCTGATATTCGACAGGTGGGGAAATTTAATATATAAAACTTCGGACCTCATACAAGGCTGGGATGGCAGGGCAAATGGCGGGAAGAATGCAGCACAGCAGGATGTATATGTCTGGAAAATTAAGTGTTCTGACATAACAGGAAACTCACATCATTATACAGGGCACGTTACTTTATTAAGGTAAATCTGATTTCCAATAATAATTTGTTTGTTTCTAGATTTTTTTCGCCCTATACACTAGTTTTAGGGCATGGCAAAGCCACTACATAAATTATCAGGTATAGTAATCTCTGTGATTTTCTATATATCAACACAACAGCTTATTGCGCAAAAAGAAAATTACTACTGGTGCTTTGGGAAAAAGGCAACTATCGATTTTAATGTTACACCTCTCGCCGCAGATACATTGGCAAAGCTCACAAGTCCTGAAGGAAGCGCTTCAATTGCAGATCAAAACACGGGGCAATTGTTATTTTATACCGATGGTACAAATGTATGGGACCGCAATCATAACCTGATGCCCAATGGTACAGGGCTCTTTGGTGGATATTCTACCGCTTGGCCCGGGCCATCATCCTCTGCCACACAAGCTTGCATTATTGTTCCCGCATGCAATACCGGCAAATATTATATTTTCACTTGTGATCCTCATGAGAACAATGGTACGTATGGCTTCCGCTATTCAATTGTGGACATGTCATTAAATGGAGGTATGGGAGCTGTAACAACAAAAAAATTTTTATTATTTGCACCATCTACAGAAAAGGTAACCGCATTTCATCATGCCAATAAAAAAGACATATGGGTAATCACACATGGTAAAAACAACAATAAGTTTTATGCTTACCTGGTAACGAGCTCAGGTGTTTCTACACCTGTGATCACGAACGTTGGAGAAATTAATATAAGACCAACAGGGTACTTAAAAATTTCTCCAAATGGAAAAAAATTAGTGTGTGTTGAATCGTATGATCTCGCTAGAACAAGATTTTCTACACAAGTTTTAGATTTTGATAATGCAACAGGAATTGTATCAAATCCAATCTCCTTAAATGAAGGATATTATGGTGCTTCATTTTCACCTAACAGTTCCAAACTTTACCTGGCACAAGGCACAAGACTCGACCAATATGATATGCTTGCCGGAAGTGCGTCAGATATCGTTGCTTCCCGTACCAATGTTAACCCAAGTACAAGAAATCAATTTTACGGACTACAGATGGGTCCTGATGGAAAAATCTACTGCTCATCAGGCTTCCCTAGATCCCTGCATGTTATTAATCAACCCGACCTGGCCGGAACCGCATGCAATGTAACAATTGGCGGACTTCCATTGAAAGATATCTGCAGAATGGGTGTCCCCAATTTTGTTGAAAGTTTTTTTGATACAACAATGTTTATTAAAAGAGTTGAGCCGCCCACAATTACTTCAACAATAAATTATTATGTGACTGAATGCACAAGTGAGCCTGTAACTTTTTCGCTTACCCCTGCTTCACCGGTAATAGATTCGATACAGTGGAATTATGGTGATGGCAGTGCAGAGTATATTACATCGGATCAAACGTCACCCATTCTACACACCTATAATTCTGGCGGAACATACCTGGTGAGAGTAATTACGTATGTGCAATGTGTGCAGGACACCTTTTATACATCGGTTGATATTCGGAAATGCGACAATTCATTTTTTATTCCAAATACATTTACTCCGGATGGAAATGGAATCAATGATTTGTTTCACGCCAAAGCGGAAAATATTGAAGCGTTTAACATGAAAATTTTTGATCGATGGGGTAATTTAATTTTTGAATCGAACAATATAAACAAAGGTTGGGACGGAAATTACAAAGGAAACAATTGTCAGATGGATGTATATGTTTGGTCAATTGAATACAATGACCCTGACGGGCTTGCTAACCCAAGTGAAACAACAGGACATAAATTAACCGGAAGAGTTACCTTGCTGAGATAAATTTTACAACTCCCTTATAAGTGCATTAAAAACCCAACTGGTTTTTTGTTTTGGATCGTAAATAGTTATGTCAAGTGTTTTAACAGCAGTGTCCTCTGTTTTATACATATATAATAATTCCGGCTCCTCCATTCCCTGCACCTCTCGTCTTACAGTATAAGTTGTTTTAATTAAGCTCGGCGTCGCCGTGGGTGTTGTTTCAATTTTACTTACAATGTTCCATTTCATCTCAACATCTTCCGGTTTTTCGGAATTTTGATTCATTAATAATTTGAAACAACGGCCGGATTCTGAATTAAAATCTAACGAAACAAAAACTGCATCTGCTTCTAATTTATCCTTCGAAGGATCTTTCTCATCTCTGAATTCATAACCGATGCATTTATAAATAACAGGCTGTGCAGTACATATTGATATTGCACCTGCAAGTAAAGCGATAGTTAAAAAATATGTCTTCATTTCTAATACTTTATGTATAAAGATACCGCATTCCAACGCAATTATCTGTAGAAGGCGGTACCCAAAAACATGTTAATATTCCATGCCAGAATTAATCTAAGTAGTTTTCTTAAAAAGAAAAGTGAAATCAAATAATAAAAAGTCATTAAAAATTTATTTCACTCACAAATTCTGCTTGAATAGCTAAAATATAATGAATAAAATCAAATAATAATTTAATACTTACTGGCTAACAAAGGGGCAGAGCGCTAGCTTAGCAACAAAATATTTTATTATGAACTTTCCTGTTACTCTTTTAATTTTCTCATGCGCCTTGATCCTGCATTATAACTCTAATGCACAATCCTATTATTATCAATATACAACAGGACCCAACTCAGGCTATGATTACAGTAATCAATTGTCACTTAGCCATAGCGT
This sequence comes from uncultured Bacteroidia bacterium, assembly GCA_964593555.1. Classification (GTDB taxonomy): domain Bacteria; phylum Bacteroidota; class Bacteroidia; order JAFLBG01; family JAFLBG01; genus CAZQIC01. Next base: position 14,279 of record CAZQIC010000038.1, read on the forward strand.
TCTGTCATCAGCACAAGGAAACAAAAACGATGTATTATCTCCTATACAAACTCTTCCTTTTAGTTGGACCTTCTATGGCGACACTGTTACACAATACAAAGTAAGTGACAATGGATATATAACTTTTGACACTTCTTCGACTGTGAGTTATGGAAATAACACTACACTACCCTCTATTGGCGGACCACACAATGCAATCTACGCCTTTTGGGACGACCTGGAATTACAAACCGGCAGCAATGGGACAATAGACAATATTGTAAACTGGACCTTTGGCACCGCACCGAATCGTGTACATGTTATTCAGTGGTCGGATGTTACAAAAAAAGGTGCAAGCCCTCTAAGCAGCCGCATGTATTTTTGTTTGTTCATAAATGAGTCGGGCGGATTCCAGATCGTATACAACTGGGGCGTAAATGGGCTTAATGGAACTTCCGGTGTAGAAAACAAAAATGATTCTCTTGGTACGATCGTAAACGGAAGCCCTAATCTGCTTTTACCACTTGTTAATTCTGTTATCGTTGCTAACATGCCTGTGTATAGTTTTATTTATGGCACGCAGCCGCAAACCGATATATGCGGACTAAGCTCATCTGTTATTGAGCTTGCTGCAGCAGGAACAAGTGTTAACATATCGGGGAAACTAATAAATTACGGAGCGCAAACCATAAATAATTTTACACTCAACTATACAATTGATAATGGTACGCCGGCTCGGCAAACAAAGTCGGGATTAACAATTACAAATAACAACTCTTATACTTTTACTCATAACATTCCGTGGACCGCAGCTGGAGTTGGAGTTTTTCACACCATAAAGATCTGGGCCGACAGCGTTAATGGATTTATTGACAATAATACTATAAATGATACCATTGAAACCCGCATATTCGTAAACAACGGTACGGCAGCAAATAAAAAAGTGCTGATCGAAGAATTTTCAACAGCACCTTGCGGCTTTTGTCCTGATGGACATTTTGTGCTGGACACAATACTAAGTCGTCATCACAATATACTTGGGGTTGGCCACCACGCAGGCTACCAAACTGACGCGATGACAATTTCTGCAAGCAGCAACATTGCTTCAGAGTTTACCAATGGCGCGCCATTCGCTGCAATAAACCGCACAAAATGGCCCAATGAAGCGCTCACTGCGACAAGCAACAGAGCTGTTTGGTCATCAAGAGCAGTAAGTTTATTAAACAAGCCAAGCCCGGTCAGTATTAACGTATCTACAAACTGGACAGCAGGCACGCGTAATTTAGATATTGATGTGAATTTAAATTTTGTTGATTATGCATTTCCCGGCGATATGAGAATAAGCGTTTTTGTAATTGAAGACAGCGTAATAGGCAGTGGGAACGGATATGATCAAACCAATTATTATAACAATAGCACCAACTCTCCATTTTTTGGAAAAGGAGATCCCATGCCAAATTATCCACACCGACATGTATTAAGAGCTGCACCAAGCACCACATGGGGAACTTCAGCGATAATACCCAACGGCCCTGCTCCGGGACAAAATTATTCTCAGCACTATTCTTATACTGTTCCCGCATCATACAATGAAGACAAAATGAGTGTGATCGCATTTGTAAATTACTACGACGTCAGTGGAAGACGGGAAATATTAAATGTAGAAGAACATCAAAATATTACTGTTGGAATAAAAGACAACCCCATTTCAAAAGAAAACAACCTGCGTATTTATCCAAATCCTGCAAGTGAACTTACATTCATATCATTTGATCTTGTAAATGAAGAAAAAGTCTCACTCGAAATTTACAGCATGCTTGGAGAAAAAGTTTTTTCTACTACTGGTTCTACACATACTTCGGGATCACATACTTTTGCTATTGATGCAGCCAACTTAGCAAACGGAGTGTATAATGTTGTCCTAAATACCACTTCTGGAACTGTTTCGAAAAAACTGTTAGTAAAAAAATAATCGCCGCATTTTATAGCACTATTGGTCAAAACCTGCGCCAACAGCCAAAATCACAATTCTATGAATGCCAAGAATTGCATATTTTGGGTTCGTACAAAAGTTAAACATCCTTAACTTTATACATATGCTTGCTAACGCAAATGAGTTACCTTTTTAGATCATTCATTGCTATTTGTTTCATCGGAATTTCTATTCCCGGCTTTGCTGTTACCATAAAGTCAAAACAAAAAGCCCTTCCACCTATTGAGAATATTGAGTTTATAAAAAACAATGGACAACTGGTTGACATGGAAAATAATCCAAGGCCTGATATTTTATATACAGGGGATCTTAGGAACGCCAATGTTTTTCTTAAAAAAACAGGGTTGAGTTATGTGATGACCCAGATTAAAGGCGATGACCTATCAGAAGGACCAGATAATACTTTTTCTCCGTACCAATTGATCACACAGCGCATTGATGCCGACTTTGTAGGATGTAATGACAATGTTGAAATAAAAGAGCAGGGTCAATTGGATTCATATTTCAATTACTATTACGCTCACTGTCCACAGGGAATAACTAACGTAAAGGCCTACCGAAGGATAGACTATAAAAACATTTATGACAACATCGACCTTTCCTGTTATGCAATAAAAAACAATTCATTCAAATATGATTTTATTGTGAATCCTGGCGGGAATGTAAATGCAATTTGTATTGCTTATTCAGGAACAGACAATATACAATTGATCGACGGCCGCCTTAAAATAAATACAGCCATTGGAGAATTAGGAGAATGGATGCCAAGGATATATCAGAAAATAAATGACAGGATAATTGATATTAAAGGAAATTACACTTTACAGAAGAATGAAAATAAGTATGTAGTAAAAATTAAAACAGAAAATTACGATACAAATTACCCACTGATCATTGATCCGTGGGTTACTTATTACGGCGGCAGCGGTAATGACGAATGCATCAGTGTTGCAGCCGACCAACTGGGAAATGCGCTGGCAGCGGGATACACAGGCTCTGCAAATTTTCCTATAACAACCGGTGTTTATCAAACGTCATTGGCAACAGCTGGTTTCGAAGATGCGTTTATAGTAAAATTTGATTTCGCAGGAGCCCGGCAATGGGCAACTTATTATGGAAGCAGTAAAATGGATAGGGCTTATGGCGTGTATTGTGACGGATCTAATAATGTTATTTTTTCAGGCATTACACATTCAACAGATTTTCCGTATACCGCTGGAGCATTTCAAACAGCACATGCAGCGGATGTACAAGATGCTATCCTCGTAAAACTTGATCCGCTCGGAACAAGAATATGGGCCACTTATTATGGAGGAAATGGACCTGACATGGGGCACTCCGTTACCATCGACAACAACAATGATATTTTTATGGGGGGATACACTCGTTCCAATGATTTGCTAAACTCGACAGGAACTTTTCAACCTGCGTTTTCTGGCGGACAAGATGCGTTCATTACGAAATTTAATTCTGCAGGAAATAATTTATGGCTCAGTTATTTTGGTGGTACAGGCTATGAAAATACTTATTATGGAGGCATCTGTGTAGATCCCTCAGGGAACGTTGCCATTACAGGAGGTACAGGTTCAACAGACATCCCGCTTACCGGATTTAATTTTCAAAATGCAAGCGCAGGAAGTACAGATGGATATGTTGCTGTGCTGAATGGCAACGGCGGCGGACTATGGACAACGTATATTGGCGGCGCTGCTATAGAAAATGCAGTGGGTATAGATGCAGATAGTTTTGGAAACTTTGTGATTGTTGGTTATACGGCCTCCAATAACTTTCCAACAACTGCCGGATCTTATCAAGCCGCATACGCGGGAGGAAGTTCATATGGCGATGCTTTTCTTATAAAGTTTAATTCAACAGGGACCAGGTTATGGGCAACTTATTTCGGTGGAACAAGTGATGAAGAAGGATTAGGAATTGCAATTGACGACAATGACAATATTAATATTTGCGGCGACACTTATAGTGCCAACTTACCTGTTACCACAGCCTGTTCATACAAAACTACATTCGGTGGCGCGGAAGATAATTACATGGCGAAGTTTGACGACAATGGAAATTACATTTGCTCTACATATATTGGCGGCGCAGCAGCAGCAGATGATGAAATTAATTACAGCGGCACCATTGCATCTTACGGCGGCTTTGTTTATGTTGTAGGTATTACAGCGGGTCAATACCCAATAACCCCGGGAGCATACAAAACAACTTACGGCGGCGGAACGCGCGATGGATTTGTTATGCAGCTTTGTGGCAATGCCTGTGGCAAGAATACACTTTCAGTTGCACAATCGGCAGACGAAACTCACATTTGCACAGGAACACCTGTTAACTATACCGGATCAAGTGTATCATGCGATACAACCGGCACAACATGGTCATGGATATTCTCCGGCGCAACACCATCAACAGCTTCAACAACAAATCCTTCAGGAATTATTTACAATACTCCAGGTTCTTACCAGGTGAAACTGGTAGTAAATACTCCCTGCGGAAAAGACTCGGTTGTTTCCAATAATTATATCGTAGTAACATCACTCTCCCCTATTCCTGCCGTTGCAAGCAGTGATACAACCATTTTAAAAGGAGGTATGACATCCCTGAGTGTAAGCACTGGAGTTAGTTATAATTGGTCGCCTGCCGCAAACCTCAGCTGCACAACTTGTCAGAGCCCGGTGGCGTCGCCAAAAGAAACAACATTATACCAGGTAATCGTTACCGATGCGAATGGGTGCACCAGCATTGATTCCATACTTGTAACTATTGAAATTGTTTGCGGAGAACTTTTTGTTCCTTCTGCTTTTTCTCCAAACGCCGACGGACAAAATGATATTGCTTATTTATATGCGAACTGTATTAAGGATCTAACATTCGCCATTTATAACCGCTGGGGCGAAAAAGTTTTTGAAACAACTGACATTACAAAAGGATGGGATGGGATTTTCAGAGGAGAAAAAATGAACAGCGACGTTTTTGCTTACACCGTCCACGCCATATTTACCAACAAAGAAGAGGTATTGAAATATGGTTCAATAACCTTACTGAGGTAATTTTCCTATAAAATAAAACCACAGGTAGCAAACAAGTAATACAAATAAGATCCTAAAATAAAACCCCTGCTAAAACAGCAGGGGTTTTATTTTAGAACTTATCTATTCGTTGATCACCAAACGTTTAACAGTTTGTTTATCTTCTGAACTTACTCTTACAAAGTAAATTCCTTTTTCTTCCAAACTAAAATCAACCAACTCTTTACCCGGACTCAATTGCCTTGAGAAAATAATTCTTCCCAACGCATCCGTGATTTCTACACGAGCTTCTACAGCAAGATCAAGAGTAACGATGTCATTACTAGGGTTAGGATAAACAGAAACTTTATCACTCAACAAAGCTTCATCTATACCCACCGCAATGTTTACACATGAACTTGTATCAACGCATCCATTGTTAGTAATGATCACAGCATAACTTCCGTTAGCTGCTGTAGTGTAGCTTCGCGCAGTTGAAGTCCCGGTAGCATTAGCATACGATGGACAAGTTACCCATTGATATGATGTAGCTGCCGCTAATGTTGCGGTTATTGTTCCGCCAACAGTTGAGGTTGCAACATTTGGCAAAGGAGTTACGGTAACAGAAATGGCAGTTCTTGCACTCGCGAATCCCGCAGTACTATCCTGCACAAAATACGTAGCATTACCTGTTAGTACCGGAGTTGTAAAAGGAGAACCTCCGCCTAAATAATTACCTGCAGTTGCTGCATCATACCAACCCAATGTACCTACACCTGTCGCAGATAATGAAGTACTCGATCCGCTACAAATAGTAAGGTTACCGCCTGCAGTTGTATTTGCCGGTGCGGCAGGCACAGAGTTATTTTCATAATAGAAAAAGTTTCCATAATAATCTCCTGATAACAGATCCATATCCCCATCATTATCCATGTCAGCAAAAGCCGGGGTACTATATCCTTCCGTAGAAAAAAGATCAAAAGGATTGATCGTAGAAGCTGCAAATGCAGGAGCAGCAGTTGTTCCTGTATTTTCATAATATAAAAACGCTCCACTTTCTGCTCCGGCTATCATATCCATATCACCGTCGTTATCCAGATCCACAAAGGAAGAAAGGGTGTTATCATCTCCCAGAGAAACTAAACCAAAAGGATTCATAACGTTAGCATCAAAAGCAGGGCTGCCTGTTGTACTGGTATCTTGGTAAAAATAAAAATCTCCATAGCTATCTCCAGAAACCAAATCCAGGTCACCATCATTATCTATATCTACCAAGGCAACAGTACTACGATTTCCTACGCTTGTTAAACCAAAAGGATTGGTAACAACAGCATCAAAAGCCGGGCTGCCCACTGTACTTGTATCCTGGAAATAATAAAAACTTCCGCTATGAGCACCCACTAACATATCAAGATCGCCATCGTTATCCATATCGGCAAAAGCGGGTTTGCTATGATTCCCGATATCCGTTAAACCAAAATCATTAACTACAGCAGCATTGAAGGAAGGGCTTCCTACAGAACTGGTATCCTCATAAAAATAAAAATCCCCATCCTGTACTCCGCTAATTATGTCCAGATCCCCACCCATCATTATCTATATCCACTAATGCAGGAGCACTGTAATATGAACTTGTTCGTGCTATACCAAAAGGATTCGTTTTATCCTTCCCAACATAGGTTGCTGCCATTGCAGTACCGGTATTTAAGAAAAAGTGGAATTGGCCATACCAATCTCCTGTTAGCAAATCCATATCTCCATCGTTATCCACATCTGCAAATGTTGGAGTAGTGGTGTATGCCTGGTTGCCATTGTATCTGTATTCAGTCTGTGTTAATCCAAAAGGATTAACCATAACAGCATCAAAGGCTGGACCACCAACAGTACTTGTATCCTGGAAATAGTGAAAATCTCCATCGTATTCTCCGGCTATAAGATCCAGATCCCCGTCATTATCAATATCAACAAAAGAAGCAACGCATCGCTCCCCAACATCTGTTAATCCAAAAGGATTGGTTACCGGGGCATCAAAGGCAGGAAGGCCAACAGTACTGGTATCCTGGAAATAGAAAAAATCTCCGTCATATTCCCCGGATATTATATCCATATCACCATCGTTATCCATGTCCACAAATACCGGTTTACTATCATCGCCTATATCAACCAGACCAAAAGGATTCATTACGGGAGCATCAAATGCAGGTGCGCCAACAATACTGGTATCCTGGTAATAATAAAATTTTCCATAATTTTCACCCGATAACATATCCAGATCGCCATCATTATCTAAATCCGCAAAGGTTAGAGTGGATCTGAAATCCGGTATAGCTGTTAAACCGAACGGATTCACTTGAGAAGCGGCATATACCGGAGCAGAAGCAGTCCCGGTATTTTCCATAAAGTTAAAATCACCATCCTGTTCCCCACTCATTATATCCTGATCCCCATCGTTATCTATGTCTACATATGTAGTATTAGTTCTACTACCTAAATCCATATTCGGGAACTTGTCACCCGGAAAACTAAACGTCTGCGCCTGACCTGCCTGCGGCGTAAAAGCCATAGCACCTGTTACAGTAGCAATAGCAGCAACACGTTTTACACTAACTTGAAGTTGAGTCAACTTTTTAAAAAGGCGCTCAATATGTTTCTCCAATATTCCCTGGCGGCGTTGATTCCTGTTCGCTAGTCGTAAATTAACCAGCTTACGTCTGTACTTGTTATAAGAATAAAGTAATCTGTTAAAAAGGTGTCGTTGTCTTTTCATGATACGGTTTTAAATAATTTAGAATACAAAATAGGAATAATAATCAAACCAAAGCGCTTCGGTTTATTTTTTTTCTCCTTGTTTTTTTTCTTCTGCTTCGTCAGGATTTGCCCAATAAGTAGCCCCGGGGATTGCAAGCGCATATTTATGATCATCACGTATTGTGTTCAACACATTTGGTCGGATCATATTTGGTAAAATGGCCACTTCATAAATTTCATCTACACTTGCTTTAAAAGTTATTTCTCCAACTTCTGCCTGTGTAGGCAAATGAATGATTTTTATTCCGGCAAAGTTGGCCTTATCCGAAAAAGAAAGTTTAGCGAATGTGCTGGAGTTTTTTCTGAGCTTAGAAAACCCAATGAATGCATAATCATTGTGTATTGCAAGTCCCCTGCAAAAACCATCAAACTTTTTAACTACCTGATATTTTTTCTGAGAAGTATTTACTTTAATAAATTCACCGCTCGCGGAAAGTAGCATGTATAACTCATTATTATACATCCTTGGAGAATGCGGCATAGCAAGGCCTTCCAGTATAATGGAATTATTTTCGACATCCATTAATATTCCTCCTGCAACAATGTTATCTCTCCAACCCTGGTGCGTATTTGTTGTTCCGAGTGCAGTAACATATTTAGGCTTACCGTTAGCCATTACCAAACCATTGAGGTGACAGCGGTCTTCAGAAGCTAATGCATCAATAAAAGGCGGCTGCCATATAGGGTTAAAATTAAAATTGCCATCCACTTTACACAAACATGAAAAAGAAGTATTGACGGCATAGATACCATCCTTACCAAAAGCTATGTCATGCATATCAACCTGCCCTGTATAAAACGTTACGCGCGGCAACCATAAGCTATCGTAAATATTTTGTTTGTTGGGATAACTTTCTGCGAGTCTTCTGGAATTTTCCAATACAATAATCTCATCTTTAGAAGCGACAGCCATTCTGTCTTCATGAACGGCAATACCCATTGGCTTATGAAACGAGCGGGGTAAAATAGACATACGCTCTTTATCTGGGTTAGGACTGATAAATACCAACTTCCCTGCCTGGTAGGTGGTTATTGCTATTGTGCACCCTAAGCCCAACAATAATTCAGGCAATTGAGGTGTATAAGTAGATGAAAATGGTGCTGGCACTTGCGGCTGATTTTGCATTATGAATTTATTAGGGGGTAAAAATAGAATTATTTCGATAGCTAAAAATAAATTACTCCACTACAACAACTGAAGTCTTATTCTCATTACTTATTTCATCTTCGTAAGTTCCCTGGTGCTTATTCTTTCATTGCCAATAACAAGACTGTACATAAACACACCCGAAGAGTATTTACTCAAATCCAGTTTGTATTCATACAATCCGGGTTGAACATTGGTATAGTTCATTTCTTCGATGGTCCGACCTAATAAATCTGTAATAGATATTTTTACTGAAGGTTCTTCCTCGTGGATGTAAAAAGGAATAGTAGTATTATCCAGAGATGGATTAGGATAATTCCCAAATAAATAATGACCGTCTTCGGGTGCCGGGTTATAATTTTCGCTGGTGTAAAATTTATAATACCCTCCATTCGATGCCACCATTGGCTTTGTCATGATTTTACCATTGTTGCTCGCTGCTTCTAAATAATATTCAATAGTATCAATGGTTCTAAAAGCCTTGTTAGGAATAAACCCTTCGAATCGTCCGGAAGAATTCGGGGTTAATGATTCACGATGCCACGTGTTTGTTCCTTGTATTCTCCATTTACAGACAGCAGTTGCGATACCGCTTTTGTTAGTGATGGCTGCTACAATATTGTATTGAGGAATACTCGGTTGCAAATCTTCAACTGATGGATGCCAAAACCTGATTGGATTTGCCGTAGGAATTTGCATTGTTATACAATGCAATTCTCCTCCCCATGGACTAATTGTTCTTGCATCAATGGGAGCAATAGTATAGCCGGGAAGAAGTGTTTTAATTTGTGCCACTACTTCCGCATCAAGGCTAGCATTACCAGATACAGAATTGGAATATATAGGCATAATAAAAGTTTTATTAACCCAGGTTCCATTGTTGTAAGAACGCGGGTCGTAATCCAATTGCGTACAATTCGTATGCGAAGTTCCATCATCATTTGTTGGAGTACCAAGGCGGTGTATTTTATATCTTCTGCCATCGTAACTGGTATAAGGACAATCCAGCAATTTCATATACGCAATGTTATCTTCTATTTTTAAACTATCAGACAAGCACATGCCAGCCGGAAACTGAACTGCCATAATATTTTGTTCATCAATTTGTTTTGTATACAAATCAATGTGTCCGGTTCCACCATCATAGTTAAGTTTCACCAATTCACCAGCGGCAACATGGGAGTTAAACAAATCCTTCGCTGTAGTATTGGTAAATGCCGTGGTCCAGCCATTTAAATAATTATTATTTTCTGCAAGCACCCCGCTATGGAATGATCTGCCAAATCCATCGCACATAAAATTACCGCCTTCCATATATAATGAAGTGGGCAACACAGGAATTCCCAACGCTGTACCAAAGCGACCTGGCACCTGATTGTCCGATGGTCTTCCGGGATAATATTTTAAATCAATAAACCCCAAGCTATCAAGTCCGCTGTAATAAAAACCTATTGGGCCGTAATCTCTTGTCCAGAATGCGTTATTTGGAAAAACAAAAAAACGATAATTGTATAACGAATAACCATACGTATTCATTGTTGATTTTACAACATTGGAATCGTTACCCGACGTGATAATGATCCAGGCCTGGCATTCCGGTTGAATTGCTTTAATAATATCGCACTGTATTCTTCTTACATCTCCTACATATTTATCCCACGTAACTACAACCGCCTGTGACTCCTCAAATTCACCCGGCACAATCATATCTGGGTACGGATTGGTAAAAACTTGTTCCGTTTTATTTGTAACAGGAATAATATTTTTTTCGATCCAGCTTTTTTCTTCGGCAGTCATGTATTTAGGAAGGCGTCCGCCTAAATTGGTTTGTGCTGAACAAAAAATTGTGGAGAATATAACCAGGGCACTTAATAAGGGTCGCATGTAAGTTTTTATTTGAAACATTAAGTTAGCAAAAATTGCGCTGACTACAAAGACAGTCCTATTCAAGGCTTCTTTTCAGCAAAAATCTCAGCGATCATACACCTTACACTACCCCCGCCAATGGTTTCAATGGTGTTTATATTCAAAGGCAGCAGTTCACCATATTTACTCAATCGTTTTTTTTGATTTGCATTAAGACTATCATGGGCGTTTTGAGACATGATTATAAAAACTTCTCCTTTCTCGTTATGCAGCGCAAGCATGTTACCTGCAAATTTATTTACCTGATCAAAAGTTATATTTATTATTTCATGTTCTGTTTCTTTCAAAGAGTGTTCAACAAGAGCCTTCTCTTTTTTATCACTTATACTATCGAGGCAGATAACGGAAAATCCAGCACCAATACTCATGATCACGTTTGTATGATAAATGGCAATTCCATTTGCATCATAAGCATTAAAACAAATGGGAGCATAACCAATATCGCTGGCCGTTTTTAAAAATAATTTTTTGTCAGTTCGAGCCGATAAACATGCGTAAGCTATTTTATGCTCATGATCAAATACCATACTTCCTGTTCCTTCTAAAAATGACCTTTCATTTTCATGGAAAGAAAGATCCACGACCTCTGTTATATTGTATTTTTCTTTCAGTGCATCTATTATATCCGTTCTTCTTTCTGCCCTCCTGTTTTTTGTACACATGGGATACAGTATTGTCTTGCCCTTACCATCAATCGATATCCAGTTATTTGGAAATACAGCATCGGGCTTAGGAGGATTTTCGGTATCGTTAAAAACATGGACAGTTATTCCCTTTGATATTAATGCGTCCTTAAAAAGATCAAACTCATGAATGGCGACCTTGCTAATATCAGACTTAGATAAAATATTTTGCTGAAAAACATTTGATCCGGCAGTCTCCTGGTTAAAGAAAAACCTATAAGGCCTTACAAGGAAAATGGTATTTGTTGTTTGAAGATTCACAGTATCTTGCTCTTAAATAATAAAAGCCCAGAATTACTTCTGGCTTCTTTGGCTCCCCGGGCTGGGCTCACCTCGACAAGCTCTGTATAAACTTCACCCAGTCAAAAGTTGAAATAAAAAACCACACAAAAATTGTGTGGTTTTTATTTCTGCTCCCCGGGCTGGGCTCGAACCAGCGACCCAATGATTAACAGTCATGTGCTCTAACCAGCTGAGCTACCAGGGAATTTGTTTATTCTGGTTATTCCGCTTTTAAAGGTTTCCCCCTAAAAATGGAGTGCAATATTAGCACAATCCATAGAAAAATACAAAAATGATGGGTTATTTATTTTTTGCCGAAAATCGCAATTTTTATCCCTGATTAGGCATGTGGACTTGCGATTGCCAGTATTTGGGGCTTTTGTACTATAAAAAGGCTTTTGAAAATACTCCAGCCCCATCAACCATTGGAAAAACACTATTTTATCGCGATCACAGAAATTTCCACCCGAGCTCCTTTAGGCAAAGCAGCAACCTGCACCGTTTCACGAGCAGGAGGAGCCTGGGAAAAGTAACTGCCATAAATCTCGTTTACGATTTTAAAATTTTTTAAGTCGGTAAGATAAATAGTTGCCTTAGCAACGGAGTTCATTTCCATCTTTGCAGCATTTAATATTGCTTTCACATTTTCCATCACACGCTTCGTTTCATTCTCAATTGATGATGTATCCAATGAACCTGTTGCCGGATCTATCCCTATCTGCCCTGAAACAAAAAGACAATTGCCTTTTATTATACCCTGGCTGTAAGGGCCGATTGGTTTCGGGGCATTCTCAGTGTAAATTACTCCTGAAACAGAATTCTTATTCGCGTCTGTCTTAGAATAGTTCAAATACAATAGTGCCCCTATTGCAAGTATTGCAAACGTTATAAAAAAACTTTTACTCATTTCAAATTTATTTCAACTAGCATACTTCGACGAGCTCAGTATGTCAAAGCATTATTTTTTAGCTGGAGTTGCCGGAGCAGCTATTGATACCGGCGGATCCATTGCTGCAATGTCCGTAATCCCTTTTACTAACCTATCCAATTCCTTCAGGTTGGTATAAACATTTGGCGCAACTCTTACTCCATGAATATTTTCCCAGTCAATAGCAACTGTATGTATTTTTTGTTTCTCAAAAAGTTTCGTCTCAATATCGGCAGGCTTCCACCCTTCTATGGAGAATAAAGCAATTGCACAGGAATATTCAGGTTTGAATGAAGTATGGACTTTCACTTTAGGAACTGCCCTTACCTTCTCCGTCCAGTAATTTTTCAAATACCTCAATCGCTCTTCTTTTCTTTTTGTTCCGATTATATTATGGAAATCCACAGCATTTCCAATTGCCATCTCCGATGCGAATGAACGTGTGCCCAATGATTCAAATTTTCTGATGTCTGCATCCCCATCTCTGTTCGACAACAATGACCAGATGTTTTTTATTTTATCTTTTTTAACATACATCATTCCGCTGCCGAATGGAGCACATAACCATTTGTGCAAACTTGTTCCGAAATAATCGCAATCCAGATCGGAAATTTTATAGTCGAGCAATCCAAAACTATGAGCGCCATCAACAATAACCTCGATGTTTTTTTCGTGAGCGACTTTTGCAATCTTTTTCGCTGGTAAAATTTGTCCAACCCAATTGATAATGTGCGTAATGTGAACAATTTTGGTTTTAGAAGTAAATGCTTTTGAATACTCCGCAACAATTTCATCATCATTTTCAATAGGCATAGGCAGATCAATGAAAACCAATTTTATTCCTTCCCTCTTCTCACGCTGCTTCCATGCGTTGATCATGTTCGGATAATCCTGTTTAGTCAACACTACTTCATCGCCTGCTTTTAAATTCAATCCAAAAATTATTGTATTTAATGCTTCCGTAGAATTTCTGTCAATTGCTATCTCTTCAGGTGAAACGCCTGCAAGATCTGCCAGTTTCATTCTCAACGATTCTCTTCCCTGATCCAAGATCCTCCACATATAATATGAAGGTCCCTCATTACACATCTGGTAATATTTTATGTGAGCATCCTGTACCACTTTCGGCTGAGGACTTACTCCTCCATTATTCATATTAATTATATTGGATGAAACAGTATAGCTTTCACGCACCCATCCCCAAAAATCTTCATCGGTAGAAGCCTCGATGGGACTAAGAGAAGCTATTCTTCTTTTTTGTCGTTCCATTTCGGCAGCTGTAAGCGGTTGCAATAATCCGGAAAGAGACATTGCACCTGCAAGGCCCGTAGCTTGTTTCATGAATTTTCTTCTGTCTGACATATTAATGGGTTTGAGGAATATCAACGATTTTACAAAAAACAATTGATATAGAGAAAAACAATTTTACAATTAACTAATTTCAAATTTAAAAGCGAATGATTTCTATATAAAACACCTTTATTGAGCATTCGCATCACTTGTTTTTTTCTTTAACAACATCCGCGAATTTCTTTTTTTCTATCTTACTTTCGAGCCATGAAAGAATGTCGAAGTAATCCATCGCCCTCTTTTCATGTGGATCCATTATCACCTTCTCCAGATCATGTTTCAATACTTTGAAAGATGAGATCAGTTGCTGGGGCGTGTTATTCCCTGACAAACTTTTCCTGATAAACCCGATCACTAATGCTTCTACATCATACAGCCTGTCTCGCTTATGCAGAAAGCGATAGGTCGATTTCAATGCATACTCTATCATATCTGTTGCACCCAGTTCATACTGTGTAATAAGATTAAGCACTCTTGCAAAACATTGAATATCGCTCCTGAGATCAACGAAAAGACCATCGATATCATAAATGATCTTACTTAAATACGTTTTTGCAGCAGAATAATTTTCCATCCCAAAATAGGTATATGCAACAGCAAAGTTAAGCACTGTTATTCGTTGCTTATTTACAGTCTTCGGCCCAATTTCATTGCTTAATTTTTTTGCATCAGCAATTGTCTTAAGACCAACCTCAAAATCTCCGGTCCTGATAAGTAACGACAACTGGAAAATATATTTTGCAAGCTGTGCTTCATTATATACGGAAATAGGTTCCGTAGGTAATGAGTCCAGCTTACTTATACTTTCCTGGCATTCTGAATATTTTCCAAGATTCAGCTGACAGGTAAATAAATTTTGGATCGCGGATGAATACTGCTGTAAATTCTCATTAATCATATGACGCCTTGACTCAAGGTGTTCTATAAATTTTTGGGAATACGTGTATGCTTTCGAATATTGGTTGGTCGTTGCATTGTATGCGTAATGAGATATATAATAAAGTCCTAACGCCCTGAAAGAAATTGCATTTTTTTCATCCTTTAATAATGGATTTTGCATGATCAGTTTAGCCTTTTGCTGCTGTACTTTATTTCTTACAAAACCCTGCTGGTAAATTTCAACAAATAATTTTTTTGAAAGATGATCATACTGCCCGGCATTTTTGTGCTTATCCGATATTACACTCATTTCATTATAAATTTCATCCAACGCTTTTTGCGCATCACCCTGATAGGATTGCGATCTTAACAAGCGAACTTCCCAATTCAGCAATTCAAAAATATGCAAAAAAGAATCGTGTGAATATGCCAACCCCCTTGCTTTTTTATAAATTTTAAGCGCATGATCAAATAGCCCCTTATCAAAAAGTATTTCCAGGTACTGAATTAAATTATGGATCCTGTCTTTAAGTGTATGATTAAAGTTATACGCGCTAAGGCTCTTTAAGATCAGGTCGTACAAATAATTTTTTGCTGCTGGAAAACGATTGATAAAACTTGCTTTCGCGAATTGCCTTTTTAAACCCTTTTCATCGTATTGTTTTTGTCTTTCTATGGCATCAAATAATAATTCGTAATTGTTTTTTTCACCCAATACATGACGCGAGGAAAACACTTTAAAATATCTCTTTTCTGTTTGCGACAAGGATTGAATAAGCTCAAATAAGTGTTCGGATGGCGTCATGATTAAGAAGAATAGATGCTTAGTAAATATAAGCAATTAATCGAATTATTATACTTTTGATTGAGTATAATAATGTATACTTCTTACCAAACAGATCAGACGGTTGCGAAAAAAAATTCCTATTATTCCGATGTTCCTAAACACAAAATATATATTTATCTTAGTCTATATTATTCAAGCACCTAATTATCATAACATGAAAAATATTTACTTCATAGCCATTGCAGTAGCACTAACAACATTTACAAATAATGCAAAGGCCCAATATATACATGCAGGACAACATGTCACCAGCGATTACTTTTTTGATATTGTACCTGATACAAATTTACAGGCTGTTCACAATGGAACGAGCCCTTCTCATACAATGGATATAAATGGTGATGGGACTTTGGACTTTGAGATTAGGGCATATGATGCCGGAACAGGAACAGGAAATCAAAACGTCACTGTTATCGCGAGGGATCATAACCAAATCGCAGTGGGTTCAATTGATACTTGTTTTGACTACTCTCAATTTCCAACTTTGACAGTTTACAGCTTAACTAAAATGGCGGCTGCATTCAATCTTAATGATTCAATAAGTGCCAACCAGCAATGGCGTGATACTTCTGCAACTTTATGCTACGGCTCGTGGACAGGATACAATGCATGTGCAGGAAATACATTCGACCTAACAACAAAGTATTTGGGCCTACGTGTTTTCGCAAATTCCGATACGCTTTATGGCTGGATCAAAATAAGCAATTTAGGATGCGGACTAAACAATACTAAAGTAAGAATAGAAGAATATGCATGCAACGTGAGCACAACTAGTATTCATGACAACATGAATAATCTCAAAGTAAAAATATACCCGAATCCTGCCACTGATGTGCTTCATGTTTCGGCTGACAGGAACGTAGCCTGCCAATTTTCTCTTTACGATGTTTCATCAAGAAAAATAATCGAACAAAAAATTTCCGGAGCAACAAGTTTTAATATAAAAGATCTTACCAAAGGAATTTATTTCTACGAAATACAAAGCGAAAGCGGGCTAACCACAAAGGGCAAAATTGTGAAAAAATAGCGCTCCAATTATTATTCCTTCTTAACCAGAAATTTTCTTTTCATCTTAATATAAAACTTATATTAAAACTATTATTATGTCATTTTTTTCATAATAATAGCGGTTTTTTATAAATTAGGATACTGGGTTATATCTAAAACTAAATTTATAGAAAGTACGGGCAGGATTATATTTAGAATAGAAAACATCCACCATGCGCCCCCCAATTGCATACTTATTGAAAATAATTTTCATACTATTTTTTTGTGCTGATGTATTTGCACAAAACCTGGTACCAAATCCGAGTTTTGAATGTTACAGCAATTGCCCAACAACCGGTATTGGATATCCCATATTAGAATTACTAGCAATGCGCTCAATAACGTAACGGCTCTATCGCCCCAAAACATCACTTATGAAAAAAGCGCATGAAGAATTTTTAAAGGCGAGGAAAGTGATGGCAGTCTCTTTTCTAAGAATAATTTATTCCCTATTCTATTTAACAATATACTTCAGTGGATCGTTACTTTATGCAGCACAGGAAAACATTCCGCTGCAAAAACCCACTTTCATTGAAAACAATGGGCAAATGAAAAGTTCCATTGATATTTTGTTTTATACTGATATAGGTAATCTGAATACCTATATACGCAGATCAGGTGTTAGTTATGTTATCCAAGAAACTGACAGACTACCAAAATATGATCACTCCTTTGCTTTACGACACTTTAAAAACACCTCTTCCGGCTGTCGTATTGATATTGATTTTATTGGCGCAAACAATGACCCAATAATTAAAGGGGTTGATAAAACATCTTCGTATCGAAATTATTTTTTAAACGGAAATAAAAAAATAAATACCGGATGCTATAACCAAATTCTCTGCAGCAACATATATAATAATATTGATGTTTTATATGCCGGAGCAAAAGACGGGGGAATGAAATACGATATTATTGTAAAACCACAAGGTGATGTAAATGAAATAAAGTTGAAGTATTCAGGGATTGAGAGAATTGATTTGCTGGATGGAAAACTGGAAATATTTTCCGGAGGGAAATTACTAAAAGAATATATTCCAAAAATATACCAGCAAAAAAATGGACAAAGAATTGAGATAAAAGGCCGGTATTGTTTGAAAGGAACTGAGATCTCCTTTGAGATTGAAAATTACGACAAAGAAAATGACCTGATCATTGACCCATGGGTAAGCTATTGGGGTGGAAACAACACTGATGATTGTTCGGCAGTTACAGCAGATAATAATGGCAATATTATTGTGACAGGATATACAGCATCATCAAATTTTCCTGTTACACCCGGAGCATTTAACAGCACACTTTCATCCTTTGATGCATTCGTTAGTAAATTTACTGATACAGGAGCATTGTTATGGTCAACTTATGTAGGAGGCAGTGATGATGAATTTGGAAGAGGAATTACTGTTGATGCAAACAACAGAATAATTGTATGCGGTGCTACCAGCTCGGCAAATTTTCCAATTATTGGAGTTGCATCACAACCTGTTAAATCAGCATCGAATGATGTTTTTATTTTAATTATTGACGCATTTGGAAATCCAACGCTATCTACTTTCTTCGGAGGCAATGACGATGATTATCCCAATAAAGTAATTGTTGATCATGGAGGAAATATTTTATTTTCAGGTACCACATTATCAACTAATCTTCCCGGAACTTCCGGCGCATACCAAACACAAAATAAACTCAGTAGTACATTTAATTATGGTGATGCATTTGTAACAAAAATGAATTCTTCCTGTACGGTACAGTGGGCAACCTACTTTGGCGGAACAGAAGATGATTATTCAACAAGTCTTTGTGTTGATGCAAGTGATAATATTTTTTTCACAGGGGCAACAGCTTCAATAGATTTTCCTACTACTTCTGGAGCTACACAAACTGTATTTTCCAATTCGCAGGGGCCAGGTAATGGTGCTGATGGTTTCCTGGCAAAGCTGAGTTCTTCTGGCACATTGTTATATAGTACTTACTGGGGAGGTGGTAGTCATGATACGGGCACGGGTATAGTTGTTGACAGAAATGATAATGTAATTATAAACGGTTTTACATGGTCACCGGGAATGCATATTACTGCAGGTGCGTATCAAATAAACCACGGTGGTGGCTCTCTGGACGGATTCGCATCCAAGTTTGATAATAATGGAAGTGTTTTGTGGAGTACGTTTTACGGTAGCGGAGGAAATGAAACCAGCGGAGGAATTGCAATTGATAAATATGACAATATAACTTTTGTTTCTTCAACCGACGGAGGCTTGCCCATCTCATCGTGTGCATATCAACCTTATGCAGGTGGTGGCGATTGTTTTATTCTAAGACTCGATAAAAATGGAGATTATGTTTGCTCTACTTATTTAGGAGGAGGAAGTTATGAGCGTGAAGGGAAATTATGCCTATACAAAGAGAATCTTTATGTAGTAGGATACGTTTATCTTGGTAGTTTGCCAACAACCGCAGGTGCCGCCCAAGCTAACTACGGCGGCGGCTTACTCGATGGATATATTGCCAGAATCTGTAATCTCACATGCGGAAACAATACTTTGTCAATTAACTTTTCTTCCAATAAAACAAATATTTGCTCGGGAGACAATATTAATTATACGTCTAGTGTCACATTATCGTGCGATACAAGTGAAGTAGAATGGAACTGGAGTTTCCCCGGAGGAACACCATCAACATCAACAGAGAGAAATCCGCAAGGAATTATTTATTCTGCCGCAGGCACCTATAATGTGGCGCTCAAAATTAATTCGCCTTGTGCTGATGATTCACTGGTACAAACGGCACTCATTTCTGTAACCACAACACCAACTGCTTTGATCACAGGAAGCAACTCTATTTGTTCAGGATCATCATCAACATTAAGTGCATCTTCGGGTGGATCTTATCAATGGAATACCGGATCCGGCGCCTCGTCCATACTGGTAAGTCCTATGATGCAATCTGTTTACTCATTAACTGTATCCAATGGAATTTGTTCAAACAATACTACCTATACAGTAAATGTTACTAATACCCCGACGGCATTAATTTCCGGAAGCAATTCTATTTGTTCGGGGTCCTCAGCAACCTTAAGTTCAGTATCGATTGGAACTTACCAATGGAATACCGGAGCAACAACATCTTCTATTTCACCATCTCCAAATGCACCAACTATTTATTCATTAACTGTAAGCAATGGAAGCTGTTCCTCCAACACAACGTTCACTGTAGATGTTACCAATACTCCGGTTGCAATTATTACAGGAAGCAACTCCGTTTGTTTGGGTTCTTTTGTGACATTAAGTTCAACATCAATTGGAAATTACCAATGGAATACCGGGGCAACAACATCTTCTATACAAGTATCATCAACGACACAAACAGTTTATTCACTAACTGTTGCAAACGGAATTTGCAACGCGAATGTGACATTTACATTGAATGTAAATCCTCTTCCAACGGCCCTTATTTCAGGTACTAATTCACTTTGTTCCGGAAATAACACAACACTTACAGCAACAGGAGGCAGTAATTATTTATGGAATAACGGAACAACATCATCCACACTATTGATCAGTCCAACATCAGGCAGTATATACTCTGTTACTGTAAGCAATGGATCGTGTACAGATGTTTCAACCTTTTCGCTCACTGTAAATTTATCACCGGTACTAAATGTTACTGGACAAACATCCATCTGCGAAGGAGATTCCTCAGTATTATCAGCAACCGGCGCTGCGACATATTCCTGGAACTACGGTTCAACCCTTTCCTTTATCACAGTTGTTCCAACAACTCATACCTCATACACAATAACCGGCACCAGTTCAAGCGGATGTTCCGCCGTAAGTGTAACAAGCATAAGTGTTATGACTATTCCTGTCGCAAATGCAGGTGTTGATGATACGATTTGCCTTGGAAATTCGGTTACATTAAACGCGACCGGTGGCACAAATTATGTTTGGAATACGGGCGTGTCAACGGCAATAGTATCAGTGACGCCGGGATTAACGACTAATCATAGGGAGGTTCTATTAATTGATTTTAACAAATGTAACCGTATTTTTTTTTAGAT